>NZ_JBBEWN010000007.1:0-168254 GCF_038739695.1 Zongyangia acetica
TGGTCTTGCTTATTCTGTGTCTTCACAAACTAAGAATATAGCAACGAGCGAGGTTTGGAAACCCTTTCGGGCTCCAAACCTCGCTCGTTTTTTTTGGATCATTTTGCAACGGGCCCTTCTTTGCTATTAATGATAATTTATTTTGGAATAAAAATAAAAATTGTAATAATTTTGTTGGTGGAATTTTATTGTATTGATGGCGCTATTGGGGTATAAAGAAGATGAAAAGAAAAAGCGCCGACAGTTTCAAAAGAGGAGGGGATTTTATGATCAGCAAGGGAAGATTTTGGAGAGCAGCCATACTACTCCTGCTGCTGGGCGGAGGATTTTGCCTCCTTGCCCTGGCGGCACAGGCTGGGGACAACAGCTACCGGCAGCCATGGCTTTCCCTCCTGGCATGGTCGCTGCCGCCCCTGGCCGCCTTGGGGATGGGAGCGGTTGCCTGCCTGGATGGGCTCCGGGAGAAGCTGCGCTCCTTCCGGTGGGACGGCGCCTGCTGGGCAGCCCTCCTCCTGCTTCTGCTGGCCTTTGCGCGGATTTTGTCCTACGGGCTCTGGCTGATCTGGCCCGCTGCCTGGAATGGGCTGCTGGAGATAGGGATCCACGGCGTTGGCGGCATGGATGTGCTGGCCGGCTTTCTGGCCTCCTTTACCCTGGCAGGGGGATTTGACAAACAATAAAAGCGGCGGATGAGAACAAAAAAGCCCGGAGCTATCTGCTCCGGGCTTTCTATTTTTAATTTGGGTATAGGAGAAAATTCCGAGAATCAGCTAGCTGCTGGGAATGAGGATAAGCTTATATGAACCAGGAAGTGACTATTTTTCGATAAATCACCTCTGGTGTCCCCTATTTCTGTCAATTTCGAAGGTCTAGATATCGGAGCACCCGGTAAATCCGCTCCCGGCCGTTTTTGATCCCCCGGCTGACGCTGGATTTGTTGACCCCTCGCTCCCGGGCGATCTGGGTCATACTCTCCCGGCCAAAGTAATGCCGGGTCATATACTCCAGCTGCAAGGGGGTCAGCTCCTCCTCCATCACCCGGCGGAGAATCTGCTTGGCCTTTTGCAGCTGACGGCTGTTGTCCTCCCCGGTCTGAGCGGCAAACCGCTCCAAGCTGGCCCGGTTGTACAGATGAAAGTCAAGACTCCAACGGGAACCCATGGCGTCCCTCCTTCTCCCAATAATGGGTCAGATATGCCGAAATCTTCCGCAGATCCAACAGTTCCGCATACAGGGCCGCTACCCGGCCCTCCAGCAGGAGGCTTTCCTCCCCCCGCGCCGTCTTCTGCTCTTCCTTGAGCCTGGCCAGCCGGGCTTCTACCTGCTCCGCTGTCCTGCGGTATTCAACTGCCAACTCCTGTAAATTCATGGCGCACCTCCCTTGATCGTCCGGTGGGTTATGTTCCAAACAGCCTGTCCCCATGACCCGCGGGCAGGCAACGCTGGTGTAATCTTCCAAAATTCCTTGTTCGTTCTTTAATTCCATTGTATCATGCATATTGAGTTGTATCAATACTCAATTTGCACAAATTATCTCCAAAATTTTCTGAATTATCCTGATAAGCCATGGAAACTAGAAAACTATGTTCTTTTTAAAGCGACCGGACGCACAGGATAAAATTCCCAGCCCAGCCGTTACAGTTTTTTCATGAAAAATGCACGGCGGTTGTGGTATCCTGTCTTTAGAACAGGGGAAGGAGGAATCCTCTATGAAAAAAGGGCTGGTTTTAGCGGGCGGCGGTTCCCGGGGAGCCTATCAAATCGGGGTATGGCAGGCCCTGCGGGAGCTGGATTTCCAGATCCAGGCGGTGGCGGGCACCTCGGTGGGGGCCCTCAACGCCGCCATGGTGGCTCAGGATGATTTTGAGGGGGCCCTGGCCCTCTGGGAGCGTCTGACCACCGGCGACATCCTCGCCATCGGCGGAAAACAGGAGGCCGGGAAAGGGCTGATCCAGGAAGCCAGGGCCGCGGTGGGCAATGTGTTGGGCGGGATAGACGCCACCCCCCTCCACGACCTGGCTTACCGGGTGCTGGATGAGGAAAAAATCCGGCGCAGCCCCATGGATTTTGGCCTGGTGACCGTCCGGTTCCCAGACTTTAAGCCGGAGGTCCTGACCGAAGAGGAGATCCCGCCGGGGAAGCTTACAGACTATGTCTTAGCCAGCGCCGCCGCCTTCCCCTCCATGAAAAGCTATGAAATTGACGGCCGCCAGTATATCGATGGAGGCTATTACAACAACCTGCCCATCCAGCTGGCTTACCGCCAGGGGGCCCGGGACATCATTGCCGTGGACCTGAAAACCCTGGGCATTGTCCGGCCGGCCCGCTATCCCGACGCTAGGATCCGGGTGGTCAGCAGCCACTGGGACCTGGGCCCCTTCCTGGAATTTGATCCTGAGGTTTCCCGGCGGAACATCCGGCTGGGCTATCTGGATACCCTGCGGCTGTTTGGCAAGGTATCCGGCCTGTGGTACTCCTTCCAGCCTGGGCAGCTTGAGCGGATTGCCGCCCTGCTGCTGCCCTCTCTGGCCCCCAGCTGTGAGCGGTGCTCCTTTGGCCTGGTGACCGACCGGGGCCTGCCTATGGAGCGCCAGGGCAAGGCGCGGCTGCTGGCGGCCCTGGGCCTGCGGGGAAGCCAGCGCTATCATCTGCGCCGCTTCCTCACGCGGTGCGCCGAGGTGGGCGGCGAGGCCCTGGGCCTGGATCCCTGCACACTCTACGACGGGGATTCCTTTATTGCCAGCGCCCTGGCCGCGTGGCGGGAAAACATCTGCCACACTCCCGACGACATCCGTCCCGCCCAGGGGGAGGCACTGCTGGCCACCGCGGCCAGGGTATCCAAGATCAGCCGGCCGGCCCTATGCGCCTATATGGCCGACTGCATTTGGGAGGTCTTTGACCGCGGGGAGCGGCAGCACAGCCTGTGGCGGCTGGCCCGCCAGCATCCAGAGGAGTTTGCCGCCGGCGTCTTTCTTCTCCTTTGCCGCCAGCTCCCCGGCAGCCCTCGGCCATAAAGAAAAGCGCACCGGATATTCCGGTGCGCTTTTTTAATCTGCCTTCATCTGTTTCAGGGTTCGCAGAAGGAGCACAGCTCCCACCGCCAGGGTGGTCAGCTCCGCCAGGGGGATGACCAGCCAGACGCCGGTCAGGCCAAGCAGCGGCGGCAGGATCACCAGGAAAGGGATCATCGCCAAGATACCCCGGAGGATGGCAATGCAGAAAGAGGGCCGGGGCCGTCCCACGGCGGAGAAGAAGATGGAAAATACAATATTGACCCCCATGAGGAGGAACGCGAAGAAATAGATGCGGATGCCCTGGACGGTAATCTGGGTCAATTCCGGGTTATTCTCTCCATTGAAGATATTCGCGATGGTTTCAGGGAACAGCAGGCCGGACAGGAGGAACAGGCTTCCGAATACAAGGGCGGTGATACAGCCCATCAGCAGCACCTTTTTCACCCGGTCCTGCTGGCCGCTGCCGTAGTTTAAGCTGAGCACCAGCTGAATTCCCTGGCCGATGCCGGTAAAGACCGCCACGCAGACCAGGGCCACATTGGCAATAATTCCATAGGCCGCCACCGAAAGCTCGTCGGAGATCCCCAGGATGACCATATTGAACAGGAAGATGACCACCCCGGAGGAAAACTCGGTGATAAAGGCGGGAAGGCCGGTGCTCAAGGTGCGCAGGATCTCGGAGCCGGAAAAAGAGCACCGGGCCAGGCGGAAATGATTCTTCTTCCGCCAGAAGTGGAAGGAAAGGATGCACAGCCCCACCACAGGGGAACATCCGGTGGCCAGGGCCGCTCCGAACATCCCCATATCCATGGGGTAGATGAAGATATAGTCAAAGACAATGTTAAACAGGCTGCCGGCCAGCATTGCGGCCATGGCCAGGCCCGGCTCAAAATCATTGCGGACAAAATAAAGCATCACATTGTTGAGCATAAAGGCCACGGTAAAGGTGAGGATGACCCGGATATACTCCACCACATAGGCCAGGGTAGAGGGGGTGGCTCCCAACAGCAGGGCAATTTCCCGGGTAAAGCAGAGTCCCACCAGGGTGATGACGGCGCCGATGGCCACGGTCACCGCCAGGGTCTGGGTAAAAATCCGGTCAAAGCTGGAAGTGTCCCCCCGGCCATAGGCGATGGAAAACAGGGTACCGCCGCCCATGCCGATGAGCATCCCCAAGCCGCTGATCAGGCTGAAAAGGGGGATGGCGATGTTCAGCGCTACCAGGCCGGTGCTCCCCACCCCGTTGGCCACAAAGAAGGTATCCGCCAGAACGTAGAGGGATAGTCCAATCATCCCCAGGATGTTCACGCTGACATAACGGGCAAAGGTGGTCACAATGTTCCCGTGGGTGATTTGATGATGGCTCATAAGCTTTCTTCCCTTTCTCACAAACTTGTCTGTCCTGCAGATGCACAAAGCGGAAATGTTCCGTGGCTTGCGCACATATTTGGACAAAAAAACGCCAGGCCTGCCGTATCCACAGGCCTGACGATACGAACGCATATTTCCCGGCAGCAGTTTTCCTGCCCACACAGCCACCCGGCAGCGGCTGTGACCGGTTTTTCTGTATTGGTTTGCTGCCACTATTATAGCGGCCCATCTCCCCTTTGTCAACCACCGGCTACCGCCGGGGGATATCGCGCTGTGGCGCAATGGATAACTCAGTCGCGAGTGTCGCAAACGATGTCGCGAATAAAACCCAGGTCCGCGTCATGCCGCCCGCTAGGGCCGCTGACATATCGCGCTGATGTGTCAATCGTAACGTAATTGCGGGCATCGCGGGCGGCGAGTCGCCGCCGCCAAACCACGCTGTGGCGCAATGGATAACTCAGTCGCGAGTGTCACGAACAATGTCGCAAGTGAAACCCAAAGGCGCGTCTTGCTCTCCGCAGGAGCGCGCTGTGGCGCAATGGATGACCTAGTTTCATGGGCCGCGGCAAAATCTCGAATAAAACCCAGAGCGCGCCAGCTACCGCTGGAGGAAGCCGCGCTGTGGTGTCGTTCGAGACACAGTCGCGAGTGTCGCGACTGTGTCTCGGAGAAAACCCAAGGCGCGACCTGCCCGCCGCAGGCGCGCGTCATCCCGCCCCGGGAGGGGCATTTACAGCACCTGTTTGGCAATATCCGCCGAACGCTTGGCGTCCCGGGCGTAAAAATCCGCCCCCATCTTCAGGGCGTAATCTTCGGTGAGGACCGCGCCGCCTACAAACACCTTGCAGCCGGGGCACCTTTCATGGATGGCCTTGACGGTGGCCTCCATGCTGGGCAGGGTGGTGGTCATCAGGGCGGAAAGGCCTGCCAGCCGGGCGCCGTGCTCCTGCACCGCTTCCACCACCGTCTCCACCGGCACGTCCCGGCCCAGGTCGATGACCTGGAAGCCGTAGTTTTCTAGGATGACCTTGACGATATTCTTGCCAATGTCATGGATATCCCCCTTGACGGTGGCCAGGACAATCTTTCCCTTCTGCACCGTTCCGGTCCCTTGGGACGCAATCCGCTCCTTGATGATCTCGAAAGCCGCCTGGGCCGCCGACGCCGACTGGAGCAGCTGGGGCAGGAAGATCTTTCCTGTCTCAAACCGGTTGCCTACCTCATCCAGGGCGGGGATCAGGAGGGTGTTCACAATTTCCATGGGCTCCATCTTCTCGCACAGCCCTTGGGTGATGGCCCGGGCTGGCTCCTTGAGCCCTTTGATAATGGCGTGGGTAATATCCGTCTCTCCAGCCGCCGGCGCGGGGACGGGAGCGGCTTGCGCCCCCTCTCCGCTGTGCTTTTCTATATACGAAACGGAGTTTTTATCTATATTATACAATACGTTATATGCATCTACCGCCCCGGTCATACTGGCCACATTGGGGTTGATGATGGGCAGATCCAGCCCGTGGGAGAGGGCCAGCAGCAGAAAGCTGTGGTTGATCAGCTCCCGGTCGGGGAGGCCGAAGGAGATGTTGGAAACCCCCAGCACCGTATGCAGGCCCAGCTGTTCCTTGACCATCCGGACGGCTTTCAGGGTTTCGGCCACCTCTTTCTGCTGCACCGACGCGGTGAGGGTCAGGCAGTCGATGTAGACGTCCTCCTTGGGGATGCCGTAGCTCTGGGCCGCCGCCAGGATCCTCTGGGCGATGGCAAAGCGGTCCTCCGCCTTGGGAGGGATGCCCTTTTCGTCCAGGGTCAGGCCCACCACAGCGGCGCCGTATTTTTTGATCAGGGGCAGGATGGCGGCCAGGGAGGCCTCCTCCCCGTTGACCGAATTGACAATGGGCTTGCCGTTATAGACCCGCAGGGCCGCCTCCACCGCTTTCGGGTCGGAGGAGTCAATCTGCAAAGGCAGGTCCACCACAGACTGGATCTCCCGGACCGCCCGGACCATCATGGCCGGCTCGTCAATTTCGGGGAGCCCCACGTTGACGTCCAGGATATGGGCGCCCGCCTCCGCCTGGCTCACCGCCTGGGAGAGGAGGTAATCCATATTTTTCTCCCGCAGGGCCTGTTTCATCAGCTTTTTGCCGGTGGGATTGATCCGCTCGCCGATGATCCGCACCCCGTCGATCTCCACCGCCCGGGTGCCGGAGCAGACGGCGCTGCGGCGGCGGATGGCTCTGGGAACCGGTTTTTTCCCCGCCAGCATTTCTTTTAATTTTCTGATATAGGCCGGGGAGGTGCCGCAGCAGCCGCCCAGCACCGTAACCCCTAAGTCCACAAAGGGAGCCATCTGCCGGGCAAACATATCCGGATCAATATCATAGCTGCTGGTTTCCAGGTTGGGCAGGCCGGCGTTGGGCTTGACAATCAGGGGCAGGGTGGTCCACTGGGCCAGTTCCTCCATGATGGGGAGGATTTCCCCCGGCCCTAAAGAACAGTTGACGCCCATGGCGTCCACCCCCAGCCCTTCCAGGGTCAGGGCCATACAGGGGATGCTGCATCCGGCAAAGGTGCGCCGGTTTTTTTCAAAGGTCATGGTGACAAAGACGGGCAGGGAGGTGTTCTCCTTAACCGCCAGCACCGCCGCCTTTACCTCCATGAGATCGGTCATGGTCTCGATGGCCACCAGATCCGCCCCGGCCTTTTCTCCAGCCACCGCCTGTTTGGCAAAGAGGCTGTAGGCTTCCTCAAAGGACAGGCTGCCTCCCGGGGCCAGCAGCTCCCCGATGGGGCCCATATCCAGCCCCACCTTGCAGCCGGTGCCCCGGCAGGCCGCCTTGGCCGCCGCCACCGAGGCGGTGACGACCTCCTCACAGGAGAAGCCGGTGCCCGAAAGCTTGTGGTCGTTGGCGCCAAAGGTATTGGTATACACCACCATGGATCCGCTTTGGATATAGTCTTTGTGGATGCCGGCCACAATTTCCGGATGGGTGAGGGACAGCGTCTCTGGCCGCTCCCCTACCGGCAGGCCCCGCTGCTGCATCTGGGTGCCCATGGCTCCGTCCAGGATGATGAAGCCCGAGGATAGCATTTCTTTGATGGTCATCTGTGTTCTCCTTTATCTTTTGTTTCACGCCCACCTGCCGGTGGGGGATATCGCGCTTATGTGTCAATCGAAACAAAGTTGCGGGCATCGCGAACGATGTCGCAAATAAAACCAAGGGCGCGCCGGCTACCGCAGGAGTGTGGGCGGTTTCGGCGGCAGCCGACGATTTTTGGGAACATCCCGGGGCCAGCTGCCGCTGGAGGGTGTCACGGATGGGCGCTGACAGTGATCTATTCGCGTAACCCGCGGCAGTGGTTTTGGCTAGGCCGTGAGCGCGTCATCCCGCCCCGGAAGGGGCCGCCCATACTGCCGGGAAAGCAGCGAGCCTCATCAGGGGGATATCCAAGGGGAACGCCCCTTGGATCACTTTTGCATCCTTTTCTTGAGAGAAAAGGATGTGCCCGCCCCGGCATGAGGGGCCGCCACCCACCTACCGGTGGGGGATGTCGCGCTGTGGTGTCAATCGCAACTCGGCTGCGGGCATCGCGGGCGGTGTCGCATATAAAGCCTAGGGCGCAGTTTGCCGACCGCAGGTCCGCGTGAGACGCGGCGGTGGTTTCAACTAAACAATAGGCGCGCCGGCTGCCGCCGGAGGATGTCGCGCTGCGACGCAATGAAAAACAAAAACGCGTGTGCTGCGGGCGGGCAGTGCCCGCAGCCAAATCGCGCTGATGTTTCAATCGCAACATAGTCGCGGGTGTCGCGGCAGTGTCGCAGACAAAACCAAGGGCCGCGTCTTGCCCGCCGCTAGGCGTGCCCCGCTAGGGCCGGTGGAAGGCGCAGGAATGGCGCAGGGGGCAGTCGGCGCAGCTCTTCTTTTTCTTTTGGCCGGGAAGGTCGGTGATGCCGATGACAGCGGTCACCGATTTCCGAGGGGTTAAGATATTGTCCCCGGTGGCGGCCAGGCCGATTTTTCGATGGGTATCCAGCAGGGCGGTGAACCCCTGCTGCTGGGTGATGGGCATATCCCCATAGCCTGGGGAAAACCGCCAGGTAATCCCCTTGCCCCGGGCCTGGGCGTCCTTGGCAATCTCCTCCTGCACCTGGTCGCAGACCCCCTCGATGGCGGCGGTGGCGCAGGCGTCCAGAACCACGGCCCGGGCCATGTCGGTCACCTGGGCCCGGCGCAGGGCCTGCTCAATGCCGGAGCCGATGGTGGCGGCCAGCAGGACGCAGCTTTTGCAGCCGGTCAGATGCCGCCGGATGTCCTCCCCTTCCAGGGAGAAGCTGGTGCCTGCAAGCTCCACCCCCTCCCCCATACGGATGGGAAACTCCCGCCACAGATACCGGGGGGTGGCAAGCAGCCGCACCTGGGAGACGCATTCCTCCACCAGGGCGGCGGTGGCCTCATCCGGCTCTGTAGTGCCGCAGCCGAGATACCGCAGCACCTCCCGGCGGTCGATGGCAAACTCCATGGATTAGTCCTCCTGCTCGTTGATGCAGTGGACGATGCTGCCGATGCTGCCGCTGATCCGCCGGGCCACCTCGGGATTGTTCATGGTATAGAGGTGGATGCCGTGGGCCCCGTTGGAGAGCAGGTCGATGATCTGTTCGGTGGCGTAGGCAATGCCCGCGTCCATCATGGCGGCGGGGTTGTGGCCGTACCGGCTGAGGATCCGCACCAGCCGCTTGGGGATGCTGGCGCCGCACAGGGAGACCATCCGCTCGATCTGGCTTTTGTTGGTCACCGGCATAATGCCCGCCTGCACCGGCGTCTGGATCCCCGCCTCCCGCAGCTTGTAAAGGAAGTTGTAATAATCCTCGTTGTCAAAAAACAGCTGGGTGACCAGATGGCTGGCGCCGGCGTCCACCTTTTCCTTCAGATGGCGGATATCCGCCTCCAGGGTGGGGCTGTCCGGATGCCCCTCCGGATAACAGGCCGCCGCAACGTCAAAGCCGCCCCGCTCCTGGATGGTGCGGATGAGCTCCGAAGCGTACTTAAATTCCCCCTTGGGGGGCCGGTCGGGATTTTTGTCCCCCCGCAGGGCCAGGACATTCTCAATCCCCGCCTGTTCCAGCTCGTCCAGGGTGGCATAAATCTGCGCCTTATCCGAATTAAGGCAGGTCAGATGGGCCAGCGGGATCAGGCCGTAATCCTCCTTGATGGCCCGGGCGATCCGGCAGGTGGAATCATCCGCCGGGTTGCCTCCCGCCCCATAGGTCACGCTGACATAGTCCGGCTTTAAGTCCCGGACGCTGTCCAGGGTGCGGTAGATGGCGTCAATGGTGCCGTTTTTCTTGGGCGGAAACACCTCCAGGGAGAAGACCGCCTTCTTCTGCTGGAATAGCTGGGATATCTTCATGGGTTTCCCCTCTCTTTCCTTTGGAATTTCCCGGTAATTCAGTTAGGTAAAGTATAACATCCCCGCCGCCAAATGTAAACCGGTTGCCATCTCTGTCCCGGCGGGTATAATAGGAAGTAGAAATTACAAAAAGGCTGCCGGGCCTGTCCCGGCCGGCCGGGGAGTATCTATGTACGAAAATAAGGAACAAAAGCAAATCGCCCTCCTTGTCTGCGTGGATACCGGGGAATTTGACGCCCAGGTTTCCATCGACGAATTGGAGGAGCTTTCCTACACCGCCGGGGCTCAGGTGGCCGGCAAGGTAATCCAGCGCCGGGAGAGCCTGGATCCTTCCACCTGCGTGGGCTCCGGCCGCCTGGAGGAGATCAAGGAGTTCTGCCAGGCAAACGACGTAAACCTGCTGATCTTCGACCATGAGCTAACGGCGGTCCAGCAGCGGAACATCGAGCGGGAAACCGATCTGGCCGTCATCGACCGCACCACCCTAATCCTGGACATCTTCGCCCAGCGGGCCCGCTCTAAAGAGGGAAAACTCCAGGTGGAGCTGGCCCAGCAGAAGTATCTTCTGCCCCGGCTCATGGGGCTGGGACAGAGCCTGTCCCGGCTGGGCGGCGGCATCGGCACCCGGGGCCCCGGCGAATCCAAGCTGGAATCGGACCGCCGCCACATCCGCCGCCGCATCCAGTCCCTGGAGGAGCAGCTGGAGGAGGTGGGGCGTCATCGGGAGCTGCTGCGCCGCCGGAGGAAAAAGGACGGCGTCATCACCGTGGCCATTGTGGGCTACACCAACGTGGGGAAATCCACCCTCCTCAACACCCTCACCGACGCCGGGGTCCTGGCCGAGGACAAGCTCTTCGCCACCCTGGATCCCACCGCCCGGGCTTTGAAGCTTCCCGACGGCCGCAGCGTTATGCTGGTGGACACGGTGGGGCTTATCCGCCGGCTGCCCCATCATCTGGTGGAGGCTTTCCACTCCACCCTGGAGGAGGCGGTGGAAGCAGACCTCATCCTCAATGTCTGCGATATCTCCAGCGAGGAGACCCTGGCTCAGATCGAAACCACCCGTCAGGTCCTCCAGGAGCTGGGAGCCGGGGACAAGCCGGTGGTCACCGTCCTCAACAAATGCGACAAGCTTTCCCAGATGCCCCTGGTCCTGGAAAAGGGATGCGTCTTTATCTCCGCCAAGACAGGCTTTGGCCTGGAAAAGCTCTTGGAGGCCATTGAAAAGGCTCTGCCGCCCACCCATCTCCGGCTCAAGCTGATGATTCCCTTTGACAAGGCCGCCATCTACTCCCGCCTGAAGGATTCCTCGGTGGTCTACGCTGAGGAATACACTCCCCACGGCATCCTGGTGGATGCGCTGGTGGACATGAAGATGCTCCACGAGGTGGAAGGTTTCATAGAATAAAAGGACAGCCGCTTATAAAGCGGCTGTCCTTTTATTCTGGCGCGGCCCTAGCGGGGCACGCCTAGCGGCGGGCAAGACGCGCGCCTGCCGGCGAGGATGACGCGCACTGAGTCTCGTTTGCGACATTGTCGCGTCTCACGCGTTCTTGTTGCGCACAGCGCCACAGCGCGACTTCCCCCGGCGGCTCGCCGCTAGTTGCATTTGGAATAACCGCAGCTGCGGCAGGAGACGCAGCCGCCCTCATGCTCCATTTCGGCGCCGCATTCAGGGCAGTACTTCATGGCGCCGGGATGGGTGGGCGCGGGACGCTTTTGGGCGTCCTCCGCAACGAAGGGGATGGCCTCGTTTTTGTGAAGGCTCTGGAAGTCCGCCACCTTCTTGATGACCTTGGCGATGGCGTCCGGGCAGGAGGTGCAGTTGACGTCCTGACGGCGGATGGTGGAGGGGCAGCGGATGCCCCGCAGCTGGTCGATGATCTCATCCAGGTCAATGCCGGAGCGCAGGGCGATGGAGACAAGCCTTGCCGTGGCCTCCGACTGGGAGGGGCAGCCTCCCGCCTTGCCGGTGGAGGTGAAGACCTCGCAGATGCCGTTTTCATCGTAGTTGACGGTGACATACAGGTTGCCGCAGCCGATCCGCATCCGCTCGGTCATGCCGGAGGTGATTTCCGGCCGGGGACGGGGCAGGATCTTGGTCTGAGGCAGCTGGAGCCCGGCGGCTTCGGGAGCTTTGGCGTCCCCCTCCTTCTTCACCGAACCGATGTTGAGGACCTGGCTGTCCCGGCTGCCGTCCCGGTAGATGGTGACGCCCTTGCACTGGAGCCGGTAAGCCAACATATAGACCTCCCGGACGTCCTCAATGGTGGCGTCGTGGGTGAAGTTGACGGTTTTGGAGACAGCGTTGTCGGTGTGGCGCTGGAAAGCCGCCTGCATCTTCACGTGATAGGTGGGGGAAATGTCATGGGAGCAGACAAAGACGTCCTTGATGTCCTGGGGAATCTCGTCGATGTGCTGGAGGGTCCCCTGGGCCGCGATCTTCCGCATGAGCTGGTCGCTGTAAAGCCCCCGTTTTTCCAAGGTCTCCCGAAGGATGGGGTTGACCTCGATCATCTCGGTGTTATCCATGACGTTGCGGATGAACACATAGGCAAAGACCGGCTCCACCCCGGAGGAACATCCGGCGATGATGGAGAGGGTGCCGGTGGGGGCGATGGTGGTGCAGGTGGCGTTGCGCAGAGGCGCCCCGTCTTTATAAATGCTCTCGGCGAAGAGGGGGAAGGCCCCTCTCTCTTTGGCCAGCTCCTCGCTGGCGGCCCGGGCGTGGGCGGTGATAAAGTCCATGATTTTTTCGCCTAGGGCCACGCCCTCCTCAGAGTTGTAGGCCACTCCCAACCGGGCCAGCATATCGGCAAAGCCCATGACCCCCAGGCCGATCTTCCGGGTCTCTTTGGTCACCTTGTCGATGAGATCCAGGGGGTATTTGTTGACCTCGATGACGTTATCCAGGAAGTGGACAGCCAGCTTTACCGTCTTTGCCAGCTTCTCCTCGTCGATTTCCCAGCCGCCGGAGGTTTCTTTGAGCATATTGCACAGGTTGATGGAGCCCAGGTTGCAGGACTCATAGGGCAGCAGGGGCTGCTCCCCGCAGGGGTTGGTGCTCTCGATCTCCCCCTGGCTGGGGACTACGTTGTCCCGGTTGAGCCGGTCTAAGAAGATGATGCCCGGCTCCCCGTTTCTCCAGGCGGCCTCTACGATCTTGTCAAAGACCGCTTTGGCGGAAAGATGTCCCACCACCTCTTTGGTGTGGGGATCGATCAGGTCGTAGTCGGCGTCCTGCTCCACCGCCTTCATAAAGTCCTCGGTGATGCCCACCGAAATGTTGAAGTTGGTGATGTCGGCGTTGTTTTTCTTGCAGTCGATAAAGTCCAGGATATCGGGATGATCCACCCGGAGGATGCCCATGTTGGCGCCCCGGCGGGTGCCGCCCTGCTTGACCGCCTCGGTGGCCATGTTAAAGACCCGCATAAAGCTCACCGGTCCGCTGGCCACGCCGCCGGTGGTCTTGACGGTGGACCCGGCCGGCCGCAGCCGGGAGAAGGAAAATCCGGTGCCGCCGCCGGACTTGTGGATGAGGGCGGCGTTTTTCACCGTCTCAAAAATCGCCTCCATAGAGTCCTCAATGGGCAGCACGAAACAGGCCGAAAGCTGGCCCAAAGGCCGCCCGGCGTTCATGAGGGTGGGGGAGTTGGGGAGAAACTCCAGGTTGGTCATCATGTCATAAAACCGGTCGGAGAGCCCCTCTACATCCGCCTTGGGGTCAAAATCCCGGTCCGCCTCCGCAATGGCGTCCGCCACCCGGCGGAAGAGCCCTTCCACCGTCTCGATATTTTCACCATGTTCATCTTTGACCAGGTAACGGCGCTCCAGCACCGTCCTGCCGTTTTGATTCATCTGCATCTTCCATTCCTCCGCTTTCTCAGGTGTGTATTTAAATGTACATCATCTTGGATTTTTATCACATCGGATACCACATATTGTATCACTCTGAAACTATAGATGCAATACGGCCACACCTTTTTCGGTGATTTTGTGATATGCATAAATTTTTGATCTCATTTTTTGATGGTTTCACCAAACAAGTGAAAATAAAAGGGGTATGAACAAAAATTCTTCAAAAAACTTTTCGCCCCTTTGATTTTGCAGAAACTTTCCACATTTTCCACAGAATTTTCAACGCCCCCTTGACGTTTTTTTCAGAATACCCTAAATTTTTTTTGGCAAATCCTCGCAGTGAGTGCTTTTCAAAATGATTGTGGAAATTTTACGAATTTTCAGTTGTATGGTTTCTAAAAAAACAAGGGAAAAATCTCACAAAAAGCCTCTTGTTTTTTTGCTCCATGGGGCAGTGAAACGCCCTGTCAAGTTTTTGCCTCGGGTTTTGGGCGCTTTTTGTAGGATAGGCACAAATTTTCCACGCCGGTTGCAAGAAGGCTGTGAAAGACGTATACTGATTGGTGAAAAACAAGAGAAGGAGGCAACCGGATGTTTCGTGAAATCGCTCCCCAGGAGCTCCAAGACAACCCATTTACCCTCATCGGCAAAGACTGGCTCCTCATCACCGCCGGCAACCGGGAAAAATGCAACACCATGACCGCCAGCTGGGGCGGCGTAGGAGTCCTTTGGAATCAGGACGTCTGCACCATCTATATCCGCCCCCAGCGCTATACCAAAGAGTTTGTGGATGGGGAAAAGGAGTTTTCCCTCTGCGTCATGGATTCCTCCTACCGGGAGGCCCTCAACCTCTGCGGCACCAAGTCGGGCCGGGATATGGACAAAATCGCCGCCTGCGGCTTCACCCTGGACTATGAGGGGGACACCCCTTACTTCAAAGAGGCCCGGCTGGTGATCCTTTGCGAAAAGCTCTACGCCCAGGAGCTGGCGCCCCAGTATTTCACCGCAGAGGGCTATGACGAAAGATACTACCCGGACAAGGACTACCACACCATGTATGTGGGCCGGATCAAAAAGATCCTGGTGAAATAACCCAAAGAAAAAGGACCGTCGCGGGTGGGCCTCCTGTAGAAGCTATCCTTTGGTAGCGCCAAGGACAAAGGCTTCGGTAGGAAACGGCGTTCCATAAGCAAGCAAAAAGAGTTTCGGCAGGAACCGGCGTGTTAGGTCACGCCGGTTCCTGCTTGTTCAGGTGATTTTCTTCCCGCGCCGCCTGTGACCGTTTTCAAACCGATCCGTCCAAATAAGCGGGGAGGGCCGGCCCCTCCCTTTGGAAGTGGCAGCCCTCCCCGCCGTGTAAAATTAGATTTGAATGACGCTTTGGTTACATCCTTTTATAGGTGTTTTCCCCAACAAAAACCTTAGCACTTTTTCCGTTTATGATAGATGACGCTTCCCATAATGGCGCATCCGGAAATCGCAAGAGAGAAAATCCACAGCGCCAGATCCCTTTCATCGCCCGTCTGTGGGGAGGTCTTATCGCCGGACTGGTTATCGCCGGCCGAAGCGCCAGTCTGGTTATTGCCGGCCGAAACGCCGGAGTGGTTATCGCCGGCCGAAGTGCCAGTCTGGTTGTTGCCAGTTGAAGTGTTGGGATCTGTCGGTGCTCCTATAGAGGGCTTTTCGTTTTCGTCAGACGGATCGGTTGCCGTCCCTGTAGCGGGGATTTCCACCGCGGCTTTCGCATAGCCACAGACGCTACATTCCTCATGCTTGAGGCCTGCTTCTGTAGCGGTTGCTTCCTTGTCTATTACCCATTTATAGCTATGGGCTGCTTTGTCTATGACCTCGCCGCACTCACAGGTATGCCAATGGCTCTCCTCATCCCTGTGCCAGCCGGTACCATCGGCAGTATGCTCTGTCAGCTTCGGAATAACGGTATCTTCCAGAGCAATTTCGTTCGTGCCTGCTTCATCACTGAAATACTTATCGCAGCCGTCGCAATACCAGTATTCTGTGTTACCCTCCGTCAAATGGGTTGCCGGTTTCGCCTCCGTTTTCACAAGATTTGTGTGGTTGGAGGCGTTTACATCCCCATATTCATCGCCGCAGATATGGCAGACCGCTTTCTCTGCGCAGGTAGCTTCTCCGCCGGAGTGCCGGCATTCATATCCGCATTCGCTGCACACACCGTTTTCCCATTCATGGGCTTCCTCTGCAACCGCCTCTGCCCCGCAGCAATCGTATACACTGGAATGGGTGGTCGCGGTCTGCTCCCATACGACCTTGCCGGAATGATTGTCAGGATCTACAGAACCATAGGCTTGCCGGCAGATATCGCAGACCGCTTTCTCTGTGCAGGTGGCTTCTCCGCCGGAGCAGGCCGCTTCATCAAGGTGGGTGCCGCAGCCATATTCGCAGATGTGATAGTGCTTATCGTTTTCCTGGGTCCATGTTTCTGATGCCTTGTGATTATCCAGGTCATAGTTTCCGTAAAGGCTTCCGCAGATTTCGCACTTTGCAAGCTGGGAACAGGTGGCTGTCCCGCCCTTGTGCTGGCAGCCATATTGGCAAACGGTGCATGTGCCATTTTCCCATGTGTGGTTGGTTTCCACTTCAATAACCGCCTGACAACAGTTGTATACTTTGGTATGGGTAGTGGCTGTGGTCAGCCAAGCTTCGGTGCCGGTGTGGTGATCGGGGTCTTTCTCGCCGTAGGGCTGACCGCAGACCGTACAGACCGCCGCGGCCTTACAGGTGGCTTCTCCGCCGGAGTGGACGGCTTCTTCTACGTTAGCGCCGCAGGTGCAGAGCTTCCAATGGCTGGTTCCGTCATACTGCCAGCCGCCCTGGGCCGTACAGGTATGCGCGCCGACCGTGACAGTTGCGGCGGTGGAAGCGAGAACCGTCCCATCCGCCTTTACACGGACTTGATAAGTACCATTGGTAAGTCCTGTTACGGTATTCCCCGTAATCTCTGTCCAGCCGGAATCAGTGGACAGCTTATATTCCATCGTGGGATCAACGCCGGTGATCTGTCCATCGTTCTGCTGGGTGGTGGTGCAGTCCACCTTGTCAACCCCTGTAGGCGGTGCCGCTTGGGTCACATCAATGGTCTGCACTTCAGAGTCAGAGGTGGTCGTGTTATTGCCAGGCTTATATACCTTTACATCATTCGTCGCTGTTACGCCGGTGATCTCCATGGTTGTGCCGGTAATATTATTCCATGTCCTGCCGCCGTCCACGCTGTATTTCATGGAGGTATCCACATCCGACAGCGTACCGCCCTTATCGCTTGTTGCGGTAAATGTAGCGCTTGGCGTTATTTCTGGAGACAAGGGGGGTTGGGTTGTCGTCAATGCAACCAGTTGCAATTCACTGGCATAGTCTGTTTTGTAGTCGCCGTTATACTGCTCTGAGAACAGATAGAGTGAATCGGTTTTGCTGTCGAAGCTGGCCGGCAGGGTGATTTCCACTGTGCCGCTTGCCTGTTCTTCAGACGTCACATTCACCAGCCTGCCGTAATATGTGATGTTGTTCTTCTCGTCCATGATGACAGCGGAGACATACTCATGCTCCCCGACGCTCGCGTCTTTGTAGCTTATGGTGATGGTGCTGCCGTCTATGGTTGTATTGTCCACGCTGAAGCCGCGCCGGCTGTCCAAAAGGGTCAGCTTCCACTCTGCGATGCTGGCGATCCTTGCAACCTCCGTCAGGGCGTCAGCGCCTACATCGCCGGAAGCTTTTCCGTTTTCGGCGGCGGATGCGAAGAGGACAGAACCTAGATTCAGGTTAAAAGCGGGACGTGCCCAGAAAAGGTCAGAAGACCTTTCATAATCGGGCGAACCGTAGTAATTGACAGTGCCGCTCCATTGAACGTCCTGAAATGTGCAGGACGACCGCAGCCACCAAATGAGGTCATAGAAGCTTTGACCATTTCCCTCCATCACAGATGTCCAAGTGTCGCGATTGCTTGTATACCCCAGGTAATCACGAAGCTCATTTGCCGAGAGGGAGAACAGCGTGTCGCCATAAAGGTTACTGGGAAAATAAGTATAATTGCCAAATGTGACGGAGCCCTCTTCGTTTTTTGTTGACTCCAGAATAGCCTCCTGCTCAAGGGGGCTGAAATATTCTGCGCTTTTCGCGGCGTCCTGCAATTGCCCTTGCAGCGTACTGCCTTGGTAGTTATTGTTGGTACCGAGGGGCGTTTTAAACATTCCGGTTTTAGAAAGCAAAAACATCGCGTTATCGGCGTCTACCGTGTTCATGCCATCACTATATGTGCCGCCGTTGCCGTTTGTTGACAACACCTGCCATTCTCTGCTATCCGCGCCGTAATAGACCGAGTAGCCGGCCACTATACTGTCCGCCCCCATTTGCATGGAGAGGGTGTTTGTAATCTCTACCTCTTGAAGGGCGCTTGCATAATCCGACTCGAGGTTGGGGGTAACACCGTATCTCCCGCGGAAGTTATACTGCTCCGAGAACAGATAGAGCGTATCGGTTTCGCTGTTAAAGCCATCCGGTAGGGTGACTTCCACCGTGCCGTTTGCCTGCTCCTCAGACGTCACATGCATCAGCCTGCCGTAATGTGAGATGTTGCCGTCCTTGTCGATGATGACGGCGGAGATATATTCGTTTTCGCCGACGCTCGCACCGGTGTATTCCACGGTGAGCCTGGTGCCGTTAGCGATTCCCACATCTGCGCTGAAGTTACGCCCGCTGTCCAGAAGGGTCAGCCTCCACATTTTAGGCCCATTATCGCCTTGAGAATAGGCGTCGACCTCCTCTAAGGACGATGAGATAGAAGGCTGAAATTTTCCATAGTCATTGTAAATATCTTGACCCTCGTAGGTGAACTTAATTACATTGGTTATAAAGAGAACCGAGTTTGGATTCAGGTTTAAAGCCGGCCGGGCCCAGATATGATCGTCGGAGACAATGGAAAATACCGGACGGTCTGAGCTGTCGACGACGCCGGCCGCCCTTAGGGAAGAGCCAACATCACAAGCTGAGCGCATCCACCAATCACCCACCTCTAGCCCGTCTGACCAGCCATCGCCTGTATAGCCTAAGTATTCTTCGAACTCATTTGCCGAGAGGGCAAACATCGTGTCGCCGTTCAGGCCATCGTCAGAATAGCTAACCCAGCCTAATTCTATGGAGGCGCCATCTTTTGTTGTCTCCAGAATGGCCTCCTGCTCAAGGGGGCTGAAATATTCTGTGTTTTTCGCGGCGCTCTGCAATTGCTCTTGCAGCGTACTGCCTTGATAGTTATCGTCGTTACCGAATTCCGTTGTAAATATTCCCGTGTCAGAAAGTAAGAACGGCACATTTTGGGCGTCCACAGTGTTTGTGCCGTCGCTGTAGGTACCGCCGTTGCCGTTTGTCGATACCACCTGCCACGTTCCTTGTTCCGTGCCGTAATACACCTTGTCCCCGACCAATAGGCCGGCGGTGCCTGGTTGCAGCATCTTCCTCTGAGCGCCATCTCCGCCCGCCGCGAATACTGTCGCCGGCATCAGTGTAAATATCATGCACAGGCAAAGCAGTGTCGCCGTCAATCGTTTTTTCATGGTTTCTCTTCCTCCTTCTTCACATTGGTTTCTAACTGCGCCGGCCCGGCGTCGGAGCGCGTCTTTTCGTTGTGGCATACCCCCAGCAGGGAACCCCGAGGCTGACGGAAATAGACGCAGGAGCCGCAGTCGATGCACCGCGGCTCGTCCTCCACCGGCTCGCTGTACCTGCAGGCGTCCTCAATGGTCAGCAGGATGGGACGCCCCTCCGGCGTGTATACCGGATTTTCGATGAGACTACTGTAATCCTCCAGATATTGTTGGGAGCGTTCATCCCAATGCACGGGAATATCCAGAATCCTACCCTCGATCTCGTATCGTTTGGCCTTCTCCATTTCCCTCAGCCCCCTTCTTTTCTCTATGGCGCGGGCAGAGCGCTGTGCGGGGTCCATGGATGCGCACGCAGCGAACACCCCCTCTCCCTCACTGACGGATTCGTTGCGGTGGAAAAAGGACGCGCTTCAGCCGCGGATGAACCGTGGGCGAGACGTGTCCTTTTACATGGCGTTATGACATTGCGCGCAGGGGAAAATGATAGGCTTTCTGTTTGCCTCTTTGTAGGGAATGAATGCCATCTCCTAAGAGCGTTTTTATAAGCTTTCATTGCTTTCCTTTCTCTTTGCGGCAATACCGGCCGCCGTATGCCTGGTTAACTCCATGATTATGCCTTTATTATACCGAAAGGCAATTTCGATTTCTATTACCCGTTTTGACCTCTAAAATGGGTGATGCCCACGGTCTCCCGTGGGCATCTTTCTATCGCAGCATATATTGTTTTAGTTCCTTCCTTGTTTCTACATTTAACTTCCTCATCGCCTCAGAGATATGCCTTTTCACCGTATTTGCCGACACATTCAGGTGTTCCGCGATTTCCTGGTTGGTCCAGCCCCTGGCGGCCAACATGGCCATGGAAAATTCGGTGGTGGTCAGATCATCCGCTACGTCGTGCCCAGTGATTGGATTATGAACTCTACGCCATCCGGAAGAGAAACGATAGGTGATGTCGATGATCCTCTTAAAATCCTTGGGCCATTTTGGCTTAATGGCCGCCTCCAGCATGGCGCCCAACAGGCCGTGATGTTCCCCAAAGCCTTCGATGAGATCATCGGGCCGGGCAATCTCCCATGCCGTCAGAAGATGGATCTCAGCCCGATCCGGCTGTTTGAGGCTCATATAGTCCATTACCGCCACCAGATGCAGGTAGATGGCGGGGATGGGGTAGTTTGCCGCGCCCATGGCAAGGGTGGCCTCCACAATGCCAGCGCTGCGGGCATATTCCTCTTTCAAATAGAGATAATGGGCCTGTACATACAGCGCAAAGGCCCGAAGCCCCGGCGGCAGCAGCGGCAGAAAGCTCTCAACCTCCGGCATTTCCTCCGGCAGTGGCAGATGGAGCAACACCGCCCCAGTCGACGCGATAAAAGCCGACGCAGCCCGGAACTGGGGCGACTGCTCCCCTGCGGCGGCAAGGAAGGTGTTCAGCTCCCCCAGAGCAAATCTAGCCCTCGGTATCTCTCCAATGGAGAGATTGGCGTAAGCGTAGAGCAGACAAGCGGAGAGCCGCGCTCCCATGTCGGAACTGGTGAGATAGGGCTCAGCCTCTTTTGCCGCCGCCTCCGGTTGGCCGCTGAAATAGTGATACTCGGCAAGGGCGATATCACGCTGAGGGCCTGCAGCCATCCCTTCCGCAGCTTCCCGGCAATGGCCCGGAGCAAAAGCCGTATTCATCAGCGGCATTAGATTGGTGTGATCCAGCGGACCGCCGGGAGCCATCTCTTCCGGAGCGGATTTTGTTTGCTGACGTGTCCGGCGGGGATCGCCGGGCTTCTCCGCATCATCCGGAATCGCCCATGACTTTCCAAACCTCTGGGCGCCGGGAATGCGGCCCTCGGCGCAGTATTGGTTGATCCTTCGTTCAGACACACCCCATTTTTCCGCTGCTTCCTGGATAGAGATATAACTTTTCATTCCGCCACCGCCTTTTAAAGGGTAATGCCTCTGGGAGGACAATTTCGCATCTATAATTCTATCGTTCACAATTATATACGAATATCCGTAGATTTTCAAGGCTTTTTCCTACTGCGCGTATGGTTTGGAGCTCGCCTGCTAGTATGTTTGTTAAGTGATCATTCTAGATCATCAACTAGGATGACGACTGCGCGCCTTATGAATGGGGAACATCAAAAATAAGAAAGAACTCGTTGTTATAACAGGCCTACAGAGCACCCTTCTCCATGAAGGGTGCTCTGTAGCGCTTTTTTCTATTTTATTTTCATCGAGATGTCGAAGCACTTCACCGAGTGGGTCAGCGCCCCCAGGGAGATGATATCCACCCCGGTTTCGGCCACCTGGCGGATATTCTCCAGGGTGATGTTGCCGGAGGCCTCCAGCTTGGCCCGTCCCCCTGTCATCTCCACCGCCTGGGCCATGTCGGAACAGTCCATATTGTCCAGCATGATGATGTTGGCCCCGGCGTCCAGGGCTTCCTGTAGCTCCTCAAAATTGCGGACCTCCACCTCGATGGAGAGCATATGGCCCGCCTTCTTCCGCAGGGCGGTGATGGCGGCGGTGATGGAGCCGTAGGCGTCGATATGGTTATCCTTGAGCATGGCGGCGTCGGATAGGTTGTACCGGTGGTTTCTTCCGCCGCCGCAGGTGACGGCGTACTTCTGGATGGGCCGCAGGCCCGGCAGGGTCTTGCGGGTGTCGGCGATGGAGGCGTTTGTCCCCTCCACCAGCTCCACGCACCGGTGGGTGGCGGTGGCGACGCCCGACATGTGCTGGACCAGGTTCAGGGCGGTCCGCTCCCCCTTGAGCAGGGCTACGGTGTGCCCCTCCATATCCAGGATCCGGTCTCCTTTTTTGACCGGGTCTCCATCCTTTTTATACAGCTGGAACTTCACCTCCGGGTCCAGCAGGGTGAAAACCCGCATGGCCACCTGGATGCCGCAGAGGATCCCGTCATCCTTGGAAACAAAATAGGCCTGGGTGACTGCTTCCGGGTCCAGCAGGTAATCGGTGGTCACGTCGATATAGTTGATGTCCTCTTTCAGGGCGGTTTTGATCAGATCGTCAATATAAAATTGGGGCAGGTTCATCTTTCTTCCTCCTTCTCGTATTTCTCCGCCACGTCCTGCAGCACCAGGCAGGCGATGGTGGCAAGGCTCAGGGCCTCAAAGTAATCGTGGTTGACCATATAGCCCCCCTCCAGCAGCATCCGCCGGATGTCCAAAATCCGGGAGAGGCCTTGGGCCGCCCGCTCCGGGTTGGGCACCACAAAATCAGCCTCCTGCATAATAGAGCGGATCTCGGTGCGCACCCCCTTGGGGATCCGGTTGAGCCTGCGGTCGGCAGGGAAGGCGGGGTCGGGGAAGGTGGCGGGCTCTATTCTGCTGCGGCGGTTGATGTCCTCCGCCGCCGCGTGGGAGAAGACCAGCGCCTCTAAAAGGGAGTTGCTG
The DNA here is from genome assembly GCF_038739695.1 of Zongyangia acetica. Classification (NCBI taxonomy): domain Bacteria; kingdom Bacillati; phylum Bacillota; class Clostridia; order Eubacteriales; family Oscillospiraceae; genus Zongyangia; species Zongyangia acetica. Next base: position 22,681 of record NZ_JBBEWN010000007.1, read on the forward strand.
GCCAGCCGGTTGGCGCCGTGGACGCCGGTGTGGGAGCACTCCCCGCAGGCGTAGAGCCTGTCCACCGTGGTGGCGGAGCGCAGATCCACGTCAATGCCTCCCATCAGGTAGTGCTGGCAGGGGTAGACGGGGATCCAGTCCCGGGTCAGGTCATAGCCCTCCACCAGCAGGGCCCCATAGATCATGGGGAACCGTTCCTTGACAAATTTCGGGTCTTTGTAGGAGATATCCAGGTAGAATTTGTCGCTGCCCACCCGGCTCTGCTCGGCGATGATCCCCCGGCTTACCACATCCCGGGGGGCCAGCTCTCCCCGTGGATCATACCGGGTCATAAACTGCTCTCCGTGGCAGTTGATGAGATGGGCGCCCTCTCCCCGCACCGCCTCCGAGATGAGGAACTGCTCCCGGACATTGCCGGCAAAGGCGGTGGGGTGGAACTGGACAAAGCTCAGGTTCTTGATCCTGGCCCCCATTTGGTAGGCCAGGGTAATGCCGTCCCCGGTGGCGATGGCGGAATTGGTGGTATATCGGTAGACCCGGCCGATGCCTCCGGTGCAGAGGATGACATACCGGGCGGCAATATAGCAGTGCTCGTTGTCGTGGTGCTCGTCGTCATACAGGGCGTCGATGGCGAAACCATCCCCCCGTTTTTCCAGGCCCACCACAATGGAATGCTCCCAAATTGTAATATTTGATCTGTTTTTTACGTTATGTATTAATTTGTTCACCATTTCCCGGCCGGTGGAATCCTTGTGATGGAGGACCCGGGGCTTGGAATGGCCGCCTTCCAGGGTCAGGTGGGTCTGCCCCTGTTCGTCGGTGTCAAATTCCACCCCCAGCTCCATGAGATGCCGGACCTCATTGGGGCCTTCATTGCACAGTTTTTCCACAGCGGCCAGGTTGTTTTTGTGCCCTCCGGCAACCAATGTATCCTGGATGTGATAGCTTACGTCGTCATAGTCGGGCCGGGTCACCGCCGCCACCCCTCCCTGGGCCAGGGAGGAATTGCTTAAAGTGATCTCCCTTTTGCAGATGAGCAGCACCTTCAGCCTTTCATCCAGCTGCAACGCCCCATATAGGCCGGCCACCCCGGTTCCCACAATCACCACATCGTAATTTTGTTCCATAGTCCGCTCCCCTCCGCCGTCATCTTTCGGCTTGGTATCTGTTTTATTGTATCACAAAGTTTTACCACCCGCACCCCTTTTTTCATCCCGTCATCCCCAGGCCCGGCAAATTCCGCCCCGGTTTTCATGGCGCGGTCCCCTCCGACGGCGCGGCTGTATAAAGGGCCCCTTTTCCGGGCATCCTTCCAGGGAAACCATGGATTCCCGCCTCCCTTGACAAAGGGCGCCGGGGATGCTATAATCTAAATCATACTAAAATACTAGGGATTAGAATGGAGGCGTATCAGATGGCCAATATCTACAGATCTTTGGAAGAGCTCATCGGCAACACGCCGCTATTAGAGCTGATAAAAACAGAAAAAAAGCTGGGTCTCGGCGCCCATGTGCTGGCGAAGCTGGAATATTTTAACCCCGCCGGCAGCGTCAAGGACCGGATTGCCTATGCCATGATTACCGACGCGGAGGAAAAGGGCCTGCTCAAGGAGGGCTCCGTCATCATCGAGCCCACCAGCGGCAACACCGGCATCGGCCTGGCCAGTGTGGCGGCAGCCAGGGGATACCAGGTGATCCTGACCATGCCCGAGACCATGAGCCTGGAGCGGCGCCGGCTTCTGGCCGCCTACGGGGCCCGGCTGGTCCTTACCGACGGGGCCAAGGGGATGCGGGGGGCCATTGAAAAGGCCAAGGAGATCGCCTCCCAAACCGACAACGCCTTTATCCCCAGCCAGTTTGAGAACCCGGCCAACTCGGCGGCCCATCGGAGCACCACCGGCCCGGAGATCTGGCGGGACACCGACGGCGCGGTGGATATCTTTGTGGCCGGTGTGGGCACCGGCGGCACCATCACCGGGGTGGGGGAATTCCTCAAAAGCCGCAAGCGGACGGTTCAGGTGGTGGCGGTGGAGCCGGCGGATTCCCCTGTCCTTTCAGGCGGCAAGCCGGGGCCTCACAAAATTCAGGGCATCGGCGCCGGCTTTGTGCCGGATGTGCTGCGGCGGGGCATCTATGACCAGGTGATCCCTGTGGGGAACGAGGAGGCCTTTGCCGCCGCCCGGGAGCTGGCCCGCACCGAGGGCATCCTGGTGGGCATTTCCTCCGGCGCCGCCCTTCACGCCGCCTACGCTCTGGCCCGGCTGCCGGAGCACAAAGGCAAGACCATTGTAGCCCTGCTGCCCGATACCGGCGACCGCTATCTTTCCACCCCTGTCTTTGATGACCCTTCCTCTCCCGGCGGAGAATTTTTCCTCATGCCTTGACACGGCTGTGTCAAATGTGGTATTATATTTAGGCACTCAAAAGGTAGAATCTGTTTTGGGTGATCAGGTGCGCCAATAGCTCAGCTGGATAGAGTGTTTGGCTACGAACCAAAAGGTCGGGGGTTCGAGTCCCTCTTGGCGCGCCACAGGATTGAGCCTGGACGTTTATGGCGTTCCAGGCTCAATTTTTTATTTTGTGTTTTAGATCAGAACCTTATATGCTTTACATTGCAAAAACCCGCCGCAAACCATCTTTCGTTTGCGGCGGGTTTTTTGTTTGATCAAGAACTTGGCTGGCCGGTCCTTTTTTATGCTTATTTTTAGCCCATGGCCACATATCCATAGGTCTTGCCGGAGAAGTTGAGCCGGAGGAAGCGGCTGTCCAACGGGGTGGATTGGTGATGGGTGACGGTAAAGCCGCCGCTTGCCACCCTGAGCCCCAGGGAGCCAGTGCCGGTGCAGGCAAAGGCGGCGAAGACCTCTCCGATGCCGTCTTCGTTGACCGGATCCACCGGCATTTCGTCCTGGGCAAAGACAGCGCAGAACTTTGGGGTAAAGCCCACCGAAATGGTCCGGGTCAGGGCGTTATTTCCCACATAGGTGCCCACAGCCAGTTTGGGGGCGCCGTTCCATTTGTTCCGCTCCGAGGATGTGATGTGAAGGGTGGTGTCGGCGGTATGCTCCCCCACGGCCTGATCCAGCTTCTGGTTGTCGCTGTTAAAGTCGTCCATCCTCGGCTTGTCGGTGAGCACCCATTGGTTGAGGGAGAGATGCTCGGTTTTGTTGGTGCTGGCCACAAAAATTCCCCCTTACGAGAATATTTCAAATTCCATCCAGTTAAGGTTTCGACTGTTCCACTGGTTCCAGGTAAAGTCCTTGCCCTGGAACACCGTCCAGGTCAGGGTGCCCAGGTTAAAGAGCACTTCCAGATGGGCGGGCAGAAGGTCCAGGGACTCCCGCCGTATCCGCAGATACTGTGCCGGGTCGGAAAAGGCGGTGTCATCGCTGAGGATGAGCTGCTCCGCCCCGAAATTTTCGGTGATCTGGGCGGTAAGTCCCAGAGCCGCCAGCCCCCGGAGCATCCCTTCCCGGTTAAAATCGTCGGGCCGGTGGGCAAAGCGGTAGAGAAGCATCTCCCGCCGTTTCTCCAGCTCCATCTCCTCCGGCTGGCGGGCCCCTGCCAGAGCCTCCATCCGGGCGATGCCCTCCTCGCCGGCGGTCTGGAGAAAGCCCTCGGTGAGAAGGCTGTCTATGGCTTCCCTTACCTCATCCAAAAACTGGGCGTAACAGGAAAGCTCCCGGGAGATGAAGCTGCCCTCCCCAAGATTGTAGAGCCCTAGGGGCCGCAGGGCGTCTTTCATGGATGTTAGGCTGTTCATAGGTCCTCCCCGCCTTTCGCCGTCACCCTAAAGGTGGGCCGGATCACCTGGGTTTCGGTGGGGATAACGTCGGAATCCGGCGCTGTCACCTGAAAATTATCTACTCCTTGTATATGAATAAGGCAAGTATACAAATCGATAAGTTTCAGCGGCTGGGATACTCCCAGCCGTCCCCCGAAATCCTCCAAGGCGGCCTGGGCGGCTTCCTCCACCTGCTCCGGGATAAAGCCGGAGGCGGCGGTGAGGGAGACCGAGACGCTGACAGATTTTGCCTCGGCCTGGGAGACCGCCGCGTCCACCCCGATCTCCCGCTGGGACGCCACGGCATCGGAGATTTCCGAAAGCCGCCCGGTGTCGGAGGAACCTACATCCACCATGATATCCACCGTGCCCCGGCCCCGCTTTCTGGGGATGACGTGGGCCGACCGGACAAAGGGGAAGGACATGGCCAGGTTATAGTAATAGGCGGCGTTGGTGCCGTTTGCCACCGAAGCGTAGGCGGCCAGCAGCCGCTCCCGGAGGGTTTCGTCGTCCTCCTCATCGGCGCCGCCGGCAAAGGGGGCTGGATTTTCCACCTGGGCGATGCCCTGGGGCGGGGTCACCAGGACGGTAACCGCCCCCGCCGCCACGTTGCCCATCCGTCCCCCGTCCACCGCCTGGGCCGGAATATCCACCTGGGTCTGGCCCGCCTCAAGGGCGCCGCCGGCCGTGGTGGCAAAGCGGACCGGCTCCTCCCCGCTGGTGCAGCAGAGGGTGCCCTGGGGGATGGAGATGTCATAGGCGGCGGCGGTATCCCGGGAAAACCGGAGGACTCCCGCGGCGGGGACCGCCTCCTTCCGGACAAGGCCCCGGGTTTGGGCGTGGCGGTCCAGATATTCCCCCTGGGCCGTGTCGGGGAAGAGCATCCGCCCGGCGAAGTCCAGCTTCTCATGGAGGGCGGAAAGCTCCTGGGCCAACAGGCACAGGCGGACGTATAAGTCCCCCGCCTCTTTGGGGCTGTAGCCGCTGATGGCCTGGAAGCCATCGGTCATTTCATCTAAGAGCTCCGCATAGGAGCGTGGGGCAAACTCATTGGCCATAGGGCACACCTACCTCGATTTCATATTCTCCCACCGCAAGCTGCAGCCTGATGGAAATGGTGAGGCTCTCCCCCTGGCGGACGGTGGAGACCTCCCCCACCTGGACGCCGTCCAGGCTTTCTAAAGCCTCCCGGACCATGACGGCGGCGGTGAGGTCCCGATTTTCCCCGCTGCCGGAAATTTCCCGCAGCCGGCTGCCCAGGCCGGGGAGAGGGGCAAAGCCGCCCCGACGGGCGCACAGGCAGAAAAAGACCCGGTTGATGGTTTCCTCCACCCCGTCCACCGCCTGGGGGATGCCCCGATGGTCGGGGACAAAGTCCCCGTTTTGGATGCGCATTTCCATGGGCGCGCCTCCTTTCTAAAGGGCGGTCAGTCCCCGCTGCCGGAGCCGGGGACAAATTGGCCGCCTTTGGTAATATGGGCGCCGTTGAGCCAGATGGTGCCGTCCTGGCAAAGCTTGATTCTGGCCCCTGACGGCACCGAGATTTCCACCTCCCCCGGCAGAAGCCCCCCGGCCGGGGGCGTGCGGACGCCGCAGAGGACCTGGCCCTCCGCTGTGTCCAAAAGGAGCACCCCGCTGCCCTCCGGCGCCTCAAAGCGGTATCCATAGGGGCCGTAGACAGGGGCCTCCCGCAGCTCTGCCCCGCCTCCTCCCCCAAAGCCGGCCCCTCCCGGGAGGGTGACCCGGCCGGCGGATGCCCCTTTAGGGGATGCTGGGCGTCGTGACAGCCACATAGCTTTCCTCCTTTTCTTCTGTGAGGTCCATTTCCAGATGGCGCTTGTCCTGGAGCACCGCCCTGGTCTGCCAGCCCCCGGAGGTCAGGGAGATGGTCCGCCGGGTGGCGATGAGCTCCCCGTCGTAGTCCTTCATGGGCTCAAAGATACATAGATCCAAAAGCCCGATGGCGGAAGGGGTGGCGGCGTCCACCAAGACCGAGAAATACTCCTCCATGGAACTGCGGATCCGCAGCTTGGCGTTTCGCACCGGGGCGTCGGCGTACTCCTTGGGGGTGGTGAGATACCGCCGCCGGGAGATGCCGGATTTCTCCGCCACCGGGTTTCGGACGCAGGTGGAGTAAAGGCCGTTTTCATCGGCGATGAGCACCTGGGAGATGGGGGCCATCCGGTCATAGCGCACCTCATAGCCGGTGTAGCGGACAGCTCCCGGCCGGGTGTTGGAGAGATGAACCCGGCGCTGGGATTTCAGATAGGTTTCGATGTCGATGATCCCCCCGGGGAGGATCCGGGGATAGGCGCCGGTGGTCTTGTCCAGAAAGGAGGTCAGCACCTCCCACTCGCTCATCCCCTTGCCCACCACAAAGCTGGAAAGTGCCTGGCGGTGGCCCCGGATCTCTGTAAAGCCGTGAGGCGCGAGATGCCGCCGGAAGATATCCTCCGCCGTGGTGCGCTGATAGGTCTGGGGCCGGGCCTCGTTGTCCAAAAGCAGGGCCCCCCGGCTTCTGGCCCGCAGCCGGGTAAAGGCGCCCTGGCTGTTTTCTATGGCCTGCTGCCGGTCGGCAAAGCCGTCAAAGAGGAGGGCGTCCCCGTCGTAGATAAGGATATCCGTCACCGGCTCATAGATCAGGTCGGAGACGGTAAGGTCCAAGGCGGCGGCAGGGACAAAAAGGCCCTCGTCCAGAGAGAAGGCGAAGATCTGCCGGGGACGGATGAGCCTGCCCTCCGCCGTGTACAGGGCGGCCCTCATGAGAGCACCCCGCCCATGGAAAGGCTGTTGCCGCCGGAGATCTTCCGCTCCATATCCTCTACAAAGGAGAAGGCGTAGCGCAGGGTGTGAAGGGGGCCTTCCCCCAGCACCTTCAGGCTTTCAAAGTAGGCATAGACCGGGGTAAAGGAGGGGACGATCAGCTTCCCCGAGCCCTCGGTGAGAAAGACCTTGCGCAGGCTTTCGAACTGGGCCCTGCAATTTTCCCCGAAAAACTCCCCCTCCCCCTGGATTTTGGCCCCGGTCTGGCCCCAGTCGCTGATGATGGTGCCAAAGCCCCGGGCCTGACGGGTGCGCAGGTCCCGGCCCAGGGTGATTTCGATTTTCACCGGGTTGTAAGGCCAGGTATAGCTTTTAAATTGCATCAATTCCAATGGGATTCCTCCTTGACGCCATGTTATTCCTCCAGAGGGACGCCGTAACGCCGGGCGTCCAGCATAATTTCGTCGGAGATTTCCTCCGCCAGACTCCGCCGGTCCGGGATCATGCGGGATACCGGCGAAGCGGAGATGGTGAGGGGCGGCGGCTCCTTGATGGAAACCTCCATCCGTCCCTCCGCCTTTTTGAGGGAAAAATCCGCCGGAGCCCGGTTTGGCAGCCCCCTTTCCCGGGGAGGATGAGGAGGCTTCTCCGCCGCCGGCTCCAGCAGGCTTTCCGGGATTTGGGGGGCGGAGGCCGCCATGGAGATAAGCCGCTCAAAGTAGGCCATGCTCCCCCTCCTTTCCCTCTGCCATTAAGGAGAGATAGGCTTTCTCCACCAGGCAGATTTCCTCGACGCTGAGGCTTCGCAGGGCGGAAAGGGGGCTGTGAAAGGCCCGGCGCCCCTGCCGGTAGAGACAGAGGACGGCGATGCATCCCCCGTCGCAAAGGCGGGTTAGGTCCTCCGGCCAGATTTTTTTCAGTGCTTTGGCGGATTTCTGGGCGAGAGCCGCCCCCCGCACCGCGTCATAGGCGCTGATGGGCCTGATTTCATAGGGATTCCCCCTGAGTGTGATTTCTTCCATTACACTTCCATCCTTTTGGAGGCCAGGATGGCCACAGACTCCAGCACCACTTCCCCTACCGAGGAGCCCTCCACAATGTCGGACCACTCGCAGCCGGAGAAGATGATCCGCTTGTCCGGCTTGGCGATGACCACGTTAAAGTCAGAAAGGGTGTAAAAATCGATGCCGTCGGAAAGGGCCGTGTCGGTGACATAGACCCGGCTGAGCTCGATGAGATAGCGGTTGCGGCCCCCTACGGTGCCCACCGGTTCCTCCTGGCCAAAGCTTTCGATATAGCGGCTCTCCTTGGAGGCCTTGACCTTGTAGGACTGGGCCACGGCCAAACGCTTGCCGTTGATCTCGATGGAGATATCCCGGCTGGTGGGAAAAGAGACAATCATAACTTCCCTCCTAAATGGTAATGTAGGCCGCCACATGGATCCGGTCCATGGCGCCGGAAACCTTGAAGGAAAGCTCCACCTGGCAGACGCCGGGATCGCTTTCCGATTTGAAGACCTGAGGCGGCCCGTAGTCATCCAGAATGCCGTTTTGACAGAGGGTGGCAAGCTCCAAAGCCACCTGGCTGCGGATGGACTCCCGGGTGGCCAGATTGTTCTTGGCCCCCTTCATCCGGATTTTCAGCATCTGCCGCAGGCGGATCGTGACATAGTCGATGGTCATGATGGTGCCCATGGAGTGCCAGGTCCGGTCGGGGACCCCGTCGGTGGTGGTGCGGGTGGAGACGGGCTTTATACACTCCACCGCCCCACCCACCGTTTCAAAGGGGGTGACGCCGCCGGCCAGCAGCCGCTGGATGTCGGCTTCGGAGAGTTCCTCCGCTAGGCCGGCGATACCGGTCATGGCGCTGCCTGAAAGGTTGGCCGAGGGGTCGGCGGCGGTGGCGTATAATCCCGCCATGGCGCAGGCGGTGAAGAAGGGGCTGGATTGTTCCCCCGCCACCCCTGCCCCGGCGCAGAGCATCATCCGTTCGCTGTTCAGGGCGGCGGCCAGGGTCAGGGCTGTGTCCGGCTGGGGGGCCGGGCAGATGGCCACCCGCTCCATCTGGGCGGCGCTGTCCGCGGCGATTTGATCCCTCAGGGCTGTGAGCACCGTTTGGGAGGTGCTGTCGCAGACGATGATCCGGGGCGCGGATTTTTGACAGAGGGCGACGATGGCGGCCTTGTAGTCGTCATCCTCCGCCCCCTCTGCCGGGACGGCGGCCACCGTCAGGCTGGTGACGCCGTTTTCAAAGAGGATACCCGCCCCGGCAAGGAGGCTGCCGCTCCCCTTTCCGAAGGTATCCTCCATCCCTCCCATGGAGGAGATTTCATAGGCCGTCCCGTCATTGTTCTGGGCGGCCGGCCCGATAAGGCCCACCGGCAGGGCGTTTTCATTGCCCTGGTAGAGGGACCACACCACATAGCTGGATGTCACCCCCGGCCGCTCATTTGCGGTCTGGGATGTTGGAGAAACACTCATAGTTCCTTCCTCCTCAGGATGATTTGGGTCAGGGCGGCTTCCTCCTCCCCCTGGCAGGCCAGGGCGGAAAGCCGGGCATAGCAGGGCAGGGTGAAGCCGTCGTTCTGGGCGGTGGAGGACATCTCCCCGCACCACATCTTTTCCATGTCCGGCAGCTGGCCGGTGAGAATATCGCAGAGGGTGCAGAAATAGGAGTGGCAGTCCTCTTCCCACCCTTTGGGCAGGTAGATGTCAAAGCGAAACTCCACTTCCAGGCGTTTTCCAAAAAGCTCCGCCCCCTCCTTCTGGGCGCCTACAAAGCCGCCCAGAGCGCCGGCTCCCATCTGGATGGAGGAAAGCCCCACGCAGATGCAGGGGCGTCTCAGGGGATAGGCCCGCCCCTTGGGGGGAAACTCACAGAGGATGTCTGTCTGGGGGATGCCGGCCTGGGCAATGAGATCCCGGACCTCTTCTTTGAGCCGGTAGAGACGGTCGAAAGCGGCGATGACAGCCATCTAGCTCACCTCCACTGGGGCGAGGATGGCCCGGGTGTAGAGGGGCGCGTCCTCAAAGAGGACCGTCATGCTGGATCGCACCACAAACTGACGGCCCCCGCAGGAAAGCAGGCTGTCCACCGGCAGCTCCCGCTGGGGGTCCCCCATATAGAGATACTCCTCCAAAGGGCTCTGCCCGGCGGGGATAAAGTCCCCCCGTTCCCGGTGGCCCATGGTAGTCTTAAAAGCGGGGAGGAGCACCCCTTTGAAGGTGTGGCCCTCCACCTCCATCTGGGTGCCGTAGTGGGAGAGAAACCACCGAAATTGTCTTTGTATCTTCATAGGGCCCTCCTAACAGCTCATCCAGACCCCGCCCTGGGGGTGCTGGAGCAGATCCCGGCAAAGGCCCCACATCTCCTCCCAGATTTTCTGGGAAGCGGCGGAACCGGAGGCGGCGTTTTCCACCTTCACATCCCCCACCGACATGCTGCGCAGATCGCTGGAGCCGGAAAGCCCCCCGTCGTAGGCCCGCAGGGCCAGGGCAGCCGCCACCAGGGAAAGCCGTTCTTTATTTTTCTGGAGATCGACGCCGGGACGCAGGGACTGTTCCACCGATTCCTTGGCCCAGCGGCAGAGGGGGAGCCACTGCATGGCGTCGCTGACAGAGAGCCCTGCGAAGAGGGCGAAGTTTTCTACGATTTTACCGATTTCCAAAGGACATCTCCTTTCTCATGAGGACCTGGCTCCCGCGCCGGCGGGCGGCGGGAGGGTTCCCGCCGCGGAAAAAGGCGCGGATTTTTATCCCTGCATGGGCTAGGAACCCTTTTTGACGGTCATGACCCTGACCGCGTCGGGGAAGAGCTTGCCAAAGCCCACAATGGCGGTGATAGCAGCCCGGTCCAGCTGGCGGTCCATGACCTTGTCGTAGTCGATCTGCACCTGAGAAGCGCAGACCATTTCCAGGGCATAGCGGCGGTCAAAGGCGATGATGGTGTCCTCGGGAACACAGCTGGTCTTATAGAGCATGGCGCCCATGGGGGTGCGCAGCATACCGGTGGCATTAAAGAGATCCCCGGCGCCGGTGTCCTTAAACTCGTCCAGCACCAAAAGCTTTGCCATGACGTCGGGGGAGACCAGCAGGGTGTTCATCTGATATTCCTCAAATTCCTTCCAAAGGTTCACCAGGTCGGTGTAGGTGACCGTATCCGCCGCCGCGGTTTCCAGCGTCTTGGCGGGATTTTTGTTGCCGTCGCCGTCCATCAGCACACCGATGGCGTCGGCAAGCTGGGCCCTTGCCATGGTGGAGCCCATCTGGCGCAGGGCGATGGTGAATAGATCCAGCTTCTGATGGCGGACCGCCTCATAGGAGGAAACCAGCATCCGGCCCCGCTTGACCAGCCGGATGAGGTTGTCCTTTAGCTTTAAGACGGTCTGGGGGATCTGGGCGCCCTCCCCCACCTCCTTGGCGGAATTGCCCTCGTTTTCCGAGGTGACGCCCCGGTAGTCCATGGTGTCGATGACCGTCTTGGTGGCCACAATGGAGGAGAGGATATTCCCCTCGTCCATGCCCTGGCGCACCGCCCGGACGATGTACTCCGGGAAGAGGGCTGCCCCGGCGGGATCGGCGAAGAACTTGTCCACCGTGTCCGAGTTTTCCCCGGACACCTTGATGTCAAACCGCTTGAGCTGCCGCTGATAGGCGTCTAGGGAGCCAAGCTCGGTGCCCTGGTAATGGGCGGTAGGGTCCATCTCCTCCAAAATCCGGGAAAAGCTTTTGGAGGCGGCGGCATACATGGAGCGGTCCAGGGGGATATTTTCATAGGTCTGCATGGATTGGCACTCTCCTTTCGCTGAATGGGTAGACTACAGAATGACGTCCAGGATGTTATTTTGAACGGCGACCACCAGCACCTGGCGGCCTCCCTCGGCGGCGGCTTTGACCTTGCCGCCGGTGTCAGCCTCTAGGGAGGCGATTCCAACGGTGACAGAGCCGGACGCGGTCATCTGGGCGTGGCCGGCCACAATGACGGTGGCAAGGCCGTGGCGGATACTCTGGCAAACCCCGGCGATGTCGTCGCCGGCGTCTGCCTTTTTCACCTGGCCGTTGCCGCTCATGGCGACCACGTCGCCGGAGGCCAGCGTCCCGCTTACGGTGAAGGTGGCGGCAGTCTGGCCGATTCCCTTAAAAGATACTGTCATGGTGCATTCCTCCTAAATTTTAAATTCCCCGTTGGGGGAGGGTTGGCTGGGGTTTCGTTCCGGGGCAAGCTGGGGGGCCGGGCCGCCGGAAAGGCGCGTCTCGAAGGATTTTTCGAAGGCCTTGAGTTCCTCTAGGTCCATCTTCTCCACCAGGGAGGAAAAGGCGGCGGCCTCCCCCGCCTCTTCGCAGACAAGGGCCAGGGAGCGCACCCGTTTTTTGAGATCCTCTAGGTACTGCCAGCCCAGCTTGGCCCCTGTCCTTAGCTGGTCAAGATAGTCCCCCAGCGCTCCCGACTGCTCGGGGGAGAGGGTGACCTCCCGGCCGAAAGACAGGCTTTTGAGAAGATGCTCCAGGCAGTTCCCCGCCTCTTGGCGGTAGCCCTTGGTGACGCCGGCCCTGCGCTGGGCGGGAACGGCCACAAAGGACCACTCATAGGCGTCGGTGGGGCCTGCCAGGATGTGGTAGCACAGCTTCCCGTCGTAGGTCTTCCCCTTCCGGTGGGCGCAGGGGGATTTTTTGGCATCGGCGCCGCAGATGGAGCAGATGCTTTTCTCCACACTGCACCCGATGCTGACCTCCTTCTTGATGCCGGCGTCGATGTCCAGGATGAGAGGCTCGTTCTGCTGGGAGCGGACGATGTAGGCGCTGGCTTTGAGATAGTGGTAGGCTGTGCCGTCTGAACAGACCCGGCTGGGATCCTCCATCACCCGGCAGTCAAAGATCCGGGCGGTCTGGTTCTGGCTTTTGGGGTTGTGGTCAAAGATGCCGGTTTTGCCCAGAAACAGCTGGGCCAGCTTTTCCAGCCCCGCCCGGTCAAAGCGCTCGTAATCCCGGTCGATGTCGTTGTCGCAGAGGATCACCGAAAAGACATAGACCTCCTCCGGGGAGAGAGGCCGCAGGCTGTAGGCGCTGATCTTCTCCATCACATCCTCGCTGACGTTCCCCTTCGGGGAAGGGGTAGAATTTTTGCTTTTTTCCATAGATTCACCTCCTTTAACGGGCCTGACCCGTCAGATTTTTCGCCTGGGCGTCATAGAGCCGGGCCCGGGCGGCTTCCACCTGGTCCTGGAGGTTGATTTCCTCCCAGGTGATCTCCGGCTCCTCCCGGATGCCCCGGGACAAAAGCCAGATGCCGGCAATCCTGCGGATGACGCCGTTTAAGAGCATCCGGTAGGAGTCCAGCTCGCTGGTCAGGATGTCCGCCTGCTGGGCGCTCATCCGCTCGGTGGTGGACCACTGCAGCCCCAGCAGGAAGGGAGGGATCCCCAGCTTTGCCACGATCTGTTCGGCCATCTGCCGGGCGGGCACCTGGATATCCAGAATCTGGTTGTCCGCGCCGATGACCTTGATGTCCACATCCCCCACGCAGACAAAGTCCCTGACCTTCCCGTCGCTTTGGCTTAGGGCATTGCGCCACTGGGCGGCGATGTTTTCCGCCATCTCCTGGGCATAGGCCCGGTCCATGGCCCCCTCGCCGGGGCGGTAGGTTACGGCAAAGCGGACATTGCCCACCCGCTCGAAGTTCTGGCGGGTGGCCTCATAGATTTTGAGCAGCACCGAGGAGACAAAGGGCAGGCTGGCGAGGAGGGAGCGGCCCACCACCTGCCCCGGCTTGGGAGACAAGGGGGTAAAGAGGACCAGCTGCGGATAGGGCACCGGGCGCAGGTCAAAACCGCCATGCCGGGAGAAGATGCGCCTTTCCATGGGGCTGTCCCCAGGGCGCACCTCGATGTCGGAAAGGGCGGCGTTATAAAGGCCGGTGATCTCCCCCCGTTTGTGGTCGAAGATCACCTCCCCCGCCGCGTTGCCGTAGCACAGAAGACTGTCCAGGTACCGGGAGAGGAATTCTGTAATGCCCTCGCCCCCGCCTGCCACCGGCACCTGCCGCAAAAAGCGGGAAAGTTCCTTCTCCGCTTTTTTGTCCGACAGGGTCAGGGAGATTTCCCCCATGGTCAGCCGGACAATTTTGCACAGGGCCGCGTCGATGATGGGGACCGACTGGCGCAGCCGGTCATAGAGCTGGCACTGGTGTTCCAGCCCCATGAGCCCCTGCCCCTCCCAGAAAAGCCCTGGCGCCGGAGCGGTTTGCACCGCCTGGGCCGCGGCCGGAGGGACGGGCCGCCGTTTAAAAGGGAAACGCAAATGACCACCTCCAAAATTCATGTGAAATGGATGCTCAAGGCCGTTCCGCGGCCAGGGCGAAGAAGCCCTGGGAGGGCCGCTCCACCGCGTACATGACAAAATAGCGGATATCGTCCATGGCGTGGTCAAAGGCCTTGACCACCTGGTCTTTCTTTCCGCTTTCGTCCCACCGGTAGAGGGAAAACTCCCGGATGGCGTCCCTGCAGCCCTCCCCGATGAGGATTTTCCCCTGCTCCAGGGCCGCCGTCACCGCCCGGATGCCGGGCAGCACCCCGTTGTCCGCCGGGATGGGGCGGAAGCGTCCATGGCTTTTAATGGTTTCCATCAGGCTTTTGGCTGACGGGTCCAGGACGATCTCCTCCACAGGAAGCCCGCCGCAGAGGGCTTCGATGGCCCGGTAGTGTTCCTCGTCGGTGCGGTAGGGGGCGTTTTGGGCCTTGGCGTCATAGTAGTACTCCCGCATCCGGTACCAGACCCCGGCGGAGAGGCCCCACAGCCCGGCGGAGCAGGGGTTGACAATGCCGTAGTCGCAGGAGAGCAGGTACCGTTCAAACCGGCCCGGCAGCCGGGAAGCCACATGGGCCGAGGGGGAGAACATGGGATACACCGCCCCGGTGACAGCGCTCCACCGGCCCAGGACAAACCGCTCATAAAAGGCGCCGGAATAGAGCTTTTGGTACCGCCGGATGATCTCCGGGGTCAGGGATGGGTTATCCTCCATGGTGAAATGCAGGTACAAAGCCCGCTTCTCCCGCCGCTTTTTGATCCACTGGGTGTAAAACCAGTGGCCCGGATGCTCGGGATTGCAGTTAAACCAGAATTTGGAACCGCTGACCGAGCACCGGGCCAGGGCCTGCTCCACAAAGGAGCGGGGCAGCAGCGCCACCTCGTCAAACAGCGCCCCCGACAGGGTGACGCCCTGGATCCGGGCGGCGGCGCCCTCATCGCCTCCCCCAAAGAGATAGAAGCGGTTCTGCCTGCCTCCGTGGGAGAGGGTCAGCTCATTTTTGGAAAGGGCCAGGTGGACAGAAAAGCCCAGAGCCTTCAGGGTGGGCAGCAGAGGGGTTAAAAGGTTCCTCCGGATGCACCCCAACGTTTTCCCGCACAGGGCAAAAGCGCTTTTGTCAAAGCCCAGCATGGCCCAGACGAAGAAGGAAAGGCCCATGGACAGGGTCTTTCCCGACCGGACGGCGCCGTCGCAGATGATGGCGTCATAGTCCCGGTAAGGGCTGGCCTCAGTCCACCACCGAAGCACAGCCTTCTGCTTTTGTGAAAAGGATGTCACCATGGCTTTCGCCCCGGTCAAAGGCCGCCCGGCGATGGACTGCCGGGATCGTCCTCCCGGATGCCGCCGCTGTCCTGGGTCAGGGCCGCCAAAATCTGCCGGCCCTCCTGGAGTTCCTCCCGCCGCTGCTGAAGAGCGTCTAGGCATTTGAGGGCTTCCAGCCGGTCGTAGAATTTGATCTCCATCCCCTCTTTGTTGGTTTTGATCTCTTTGATATGGAATAGGTCCAGCCCCTCAATGGGGATCGGCTGGTCAAGGGGCTGGGTCACCAGCTTGACGCTGTCGTTGACCGGCCCCATGGCCAGCTTCCGCAGTCCCTCTTCCACCGTTTTGGGCCGGCTGCGTTTTGCCGGCATCCTGTTATATCCAGCCAGAATGAAGCCTCCTTTCCTTGTGCTTACGATCTTCCCGCCAAAAGAAAAGAGGTTGCACCCAAAGGCACAACCTCTTAGAAAATTTTCTTTGCATTGTTGTCCGGCATGGCGCTGGGATCACCCCGCCCCCAACATGCCCCGCAAGGTCTGCACCGCCGTGCCGTTGATGATAAAACCGGTCCGGTTGCTGTAATAGCGTCCTCCCAGAGAAACCGCCGTCGTCCGGCCGTCTTTGGAAAATAGGCTGCGGAAAAAGCTGGAGCGGCTGACAAACTCCTGGGCGGAAAGATTGGTGGAAAAGCACTCCAGCAGGTTTTGGAAGAGGGCGTCGGCGTCCTCTAAATAGAGCGGCGCGATACGAAGCTCCACAAACAGCCCCACCATCTGGGCCAAAAAGTCGTTGCGGGCCATCTCTCCCTGGGTGGTGCGCAGGTAGTAGCCCAGATCCACGATCTTCTGCCCATCCATCAGCTGCTTGCCCTGGGAAAGGGAGACCTTCCGCTCCCCCCGGGTGAAGCTGGCCGATTGGGCGATCTCATACTTGACGGTTCCGCACCGGGAGATAAACTCCTCCAGCCCCGCAAGGTCCATGTCCATATAGGCGTCCACCGGGACCTGGAGATGTTCCCCTACAGCGGCGGCGGCCATCTCCCCCCGGCCCTCCTTCCAGATGCCGTCCAAGGTGTCCGTCCCCTGGCTTGTATCCAAAGCGGTTTGATAGGGCAGGGGGATGACCAGGGTCCGGGCGGTGGCGGCGTCAAAGTGGAGGAGGTGATAGGAGGCCAGGGAGTCCTCCGCCGACGGATCCTCGTGGAAGGAGAGAAGGAGGGTCAAATCGTCCTCATCGGAGGGGATGTAGCTGTCCTCCACCTGGGGCTTGGAGATTTCCTCCTGGATAAGGCCGTTCTTCCGCCCCACTATCATGACAACGGCGGTGGCGATGACCGCCAACACCCAAAAGGCGGCGCCAAAGGCCAGAAGAAAGCTTTTGACCTCATGTTTTTTCGGCGTTTTCTGTTGCATACCATCCCCCCTTGGACCTTCTGTTACTTAGGATAAACAGATTTTCCCCAATCATACTGCCGGAAGAGCTCGGCAAGGATGTATGAATATACAACATATGCATAAAATGTGAATATCTGCGCTAGCATTTCCCAAGGGAAAATATGTCGGATTAGATAAAATAGGAACAGAACTACAAGGGAATTGTGGAAATTCACCAGGGAAAAACCCATTTCGTTTTGCAAACTGGTGAAAGCAACAAAATCTCAGATTGACTGAATAAATATGCATAAAACTCTTGTTTTTTCTCTTTACAGGTGTATAATGACAGATAGAAAACGACGGTACACCGTCTGATAAATCAAGCCCGAGGGCTTTTATTTTACAAAGTAAGGGGACATTCACATGGCAAAGTTTAAAAAAGTACTGCTTGCGTATTCCGGAGGACTGGATACCTCCATTATTATTCCCTGGCTCAAAGAGCATTATGACGGCTGCGAGGTTATCGCCATGGCCGCCGATGTAGGCCAGGAGGCGGAGCTGGATGGCCTGGAGGAAAAAGCCATCGCCACCGGCGCTTCCAAACTCTATATTGAGGATCTGCAGAAGGAGTTTGTGGAGGACTATATCTTCCCCACCCTGAAAGCGGGCGCTGTCTATGAAAACAAATATCTGCTGGGCACATCCTTTGCCCGTCCCCTCATCGGCAAACGGCTGGTGGAAATCGCCAAAAAAGAGGGCTGCGACGCCATTGCCCACGGCTGCACCGGCAAGGGCAATGACCAGGTTCGGTTTGAGCTGGCTATCAAGGCTTTCGCCCCCAACATGCCCATCATCGCTCCCTGGAGGACTTGGGAGTTTAAGTCCCGGGATGATGAGATCGATTACGCCATCGCCCACAACATCCCCCTGAAGATCACCAGGGAGACCAACTACTCCAAGGATAAAAACCTGTGGCACCTCTCCCACGAGGGACTGGATCTGGAGGATCCTGCCAACGAGCCGAAATACGACGAGATCCTCGAGATGGGCGTCTCCCCTGAAAAGGCGCCGGATAAGGCCACCTATGTGACCATCCACTTCGAGAAGGGTATCCCCACCGCCATTGACGGGGTGGAGATGGACGGCCCCACCCTGGTCAAGAAGCTCAACAAGCTGGGCGGGGAAAACGGCATCGGCCTGGCCGACATTGTGGAAAACCGTCTGGTGGGCATGAAGTCCCGGGGCGTTTATGAGACCCCCGGCGGCACCATCCTCTACCACGCCCACGAGGTGCTGGAGACCATCTGCCTGGATAAAGAAACCCAGCACTACAAACAGCAGGTAGCCCTGAAATTCGCGGATATCGTATACAACGGCCAGTGGTTCACCCCCCTGCGGGAAGCTCTCTCCGCCTTTGTGGACGCCACCCAAGAGACGGTGACCGGCGATGTGAAGCTGAAACTCTACAAAGGCAACATCATCAACGCCGGCGTCACCAGCCCCTACACCCTCTACTCCGAGGAGTTTGCCAGCTTTGGCGAGGACGACGTTTACGATCAGAACGATTCCGCCGGCTTCATCAACCTGTTCGGCCTGCCCATCAAGGTCAAGGCCCTGTTGGATGAGCAGCGGGAGCAGAACAAATAAGACAGCTACATTTTCAACATTTTACCGGGTTAGGCTGGCATCCGCCGGCCTAACTGTTATTTCACACCGCGGTATGGACTGCGGAAAGGGGAGAAATTCATGAAGCTTTGGGCCGGAAGGTTTAAAAAAGAAGTGGATAGCAAGGTCAATGATTTTAATTCCTCCATCTCCTTTGACAGCCGTATGTATGCCCAGGACATCCGGGGCAGCATCGCCCACGCCACCATGCTGGGGGCCACGGGGATCATCGAGGAAAAGGAAGCTGACGCCATCTGCCGGTGTCTGGAGGAGATCAAGGCGGATATTGACAGCGGTGAGCTGCCTTTTGACCCGGAGGCCGAGGACATCCACATGTTTGTGGAGGCGGAACTGACCCGCCGGCTGGGGGAGACAGGCAAGCGCCTGCATACCGCCCGCAGCCGCAACGACCAGGTGGCCCTGGATCTGCGGATGTACCTGCTGGATCACGCCGGGGAGCTGGAAGCGCTTCTCAAAGAGCTCGTCGGCGTCCTCTGCGACCTGGCCGAGGAGCATAAGGAGACGGTTATGCCCGGCTACACCCATCTGCAGCGGGCCCAGCCCATCACCTTCGGCCACCACCTGATGGCCTATGCCCAGATGTTCCTGCGGGATCTGGACCGGCTGAAAAACTGGAGAAAGCTGACAAGCTCCATGCCTTTGGGCTCCGGCGCCCTGGCGGCCACCACCTATCCCATCAACCGGGACATGGTGCGCCGGGCTTTGGGATTTGACAAGATCACCGCCAACAGCCTGGACGGGGTTTCCGACCGGGATTTCTGTATTGAGCTGGCCTCTGATCTTTCCATCATCATGATGCATCTCTCCCGTTTCTCCGAGGAGATTATCCTCTGGTGCTCCTGGGAGTTTAAGTTTATTGAACTGGACGACGCCTATGCCACCGGCTCCTCCATTATGCCCCAGAAAAAGAATCCGGATATCACCGAGCTTGTCCGGGGGAAGACCGGCCGGGTCTACGGGGATCTGATGACCCTGCTGACCATGATGAAGGGGCTGCCTTTGGCTTATAATAAAGACATGCAGGAGGATAAGGAGGCCATCTTCGACGCGCTGGATACGGTGGATCTTTGCCTGACCACCTTTATCCCTATGCTTAGGACCATGACGGTGCTCAAAGAGAATATGCGCCAGGCGGCGGCCAAGGGCTTCATCAACGCCACCGACTGTGCCGATTACCTGGTGAAAAAGGGCATGGCCTTCCGGGATGCCTACAAGATTACCGGCACCCTGGTAGCCCGCTGTATCGACGAGGGCAAGACTCTGGAGACCCTGGAGCTTTCCGCCTACCAAGAGATGTCCGGCCTCTTTGAGGAGGATATCTACACCGCCATCAACCTGGAAAAATGCGCCTTTGACCGGAAGGTGCCCGGAGGTCCGGCGCCTCAGAGCGTGCAAAACCAAATTGACATGACCCGGGAGCTGTTAAAATAGCCTCCGGTATCCATAGAAAGAAGGAAGTGTCCCCCATGATCGACGTAGGAATTATCGGCGCCACCGGCTATGCCGGAGTGGAGCTGATCCGCATCCTCCATGGACATCCCCAGGTCCATATCCAGGCTCTGGGATCGGTGAGCTTCGAGGGCCAGGAGATCGACGACATCTACCCCTCCCTTGCCGGCATCTGTCCTCAGAAGCTGCTGACCACCGACGAGGTCATCGACGCCTGCGAGGTGGTTTTCGCCAGCGTACCCCACGGCGTTTCCGAGGAAATCGGCCGCAAATGCGTAGACCAGGATAAATTGCTCATCGACCTGGGCGCGGATTTCCGCCTCTGTGACCCGGAGGATTATAAAGAGTGGTATAAGCTGGATTATAAAGACCCAGAACTGCACAAGCTGGCGGTTTACTCCATTCCCGAGCTCCATCGGGAGAAGGTAAAAGGCGCCAAGATTATCGGAAACCCAGGCTGCTATCCCACCTCTATCGCCTTGGGCCTTTTCCCCGCCCTGAAAGCTGGGATCATCGACCCGGATACCATTGTCATCGACTCCAAGTCCGGCGTCACCGGGGCGGGCCGGGGCTTGTCCCAGACCAGCCATTACCCCGACTGCAACGAGGCTTTTTCTCCCTATAAGATTGCGTCCCACCGCCATACCCCGGAGATTGAACAGACCATCTCCCAGATTGTGGGCCGGGATGTCTATGTCACCTTTGTCCCCCATCTGATCCCTCTAAACCGGGGCATTGTCTCCACCATCTATGCCAAGATGAAGACGCCACTGTCCCCCAAGGAGCTTCATGAACTCTACGCCCACACCTACCAGGGGGAGACCTTTGTCCGGGTGATGAAGGAGGGAGCTGTGGCCAACCTGAAAAATGTCCGGGGCTCCAACTACTGCGATATTTCGGTTCACGCGGATCCCCGCACCGGCCGGCTCATTATCGTCTCCACCATTGACAATATGGTCAAGGGGGCGGCGGGCCAGGCCATCCAGAACATGAATCTGGCTTTGGGACTGCCCGAGGATATGGGCCTGCATATGGCGCCCCTGTGCTTCTAATAGCTGCCCTGCCGCGGCCCCTCCCTCCCGGGGCACGCCTAGCGGCGGGCATGACGCACCCTAGGTTACATTTGCAATACTGCCGCGGCACACGCGTTTTTGTTTTAGATAGAGCCACAACGCGACTTGGCCACGGCAACTTGCCGTCCGCGACATCCTCCACCGGCAGGTGGCTGCGAATAGATGGATAATTAACGGCGGTTGCCGCCCTGCGGCGGACGCCTGGAAGGAATGATAGAATGGATATGGAACTGATTAAAATTGAAGGCGGCATCTGCGCGCCCCGGGGCTTTACCGCCTCCGGTATTCACTGCGGCATCCGCAAGAATAAGGAAAAACGGGATCTGGCCCTCATTTACAGCGACAGCTTATGCTCTGCCGCCGCGGTCTACACCCAGAATAAGGTCAAGGGAGCGCCGATTCTGGTGACCCGAAAGAATATTGCCGACGGGCTTGCCCAGGCGGTCATCTGCAACAGCGGCAACGCCAACACCTGCAACGCCGACGGAGAGGAAAAGGCCCAGATGATGTGCGACATCATCGCGAAAGAGCTTTCTATTACGCCGGAAAACGTGATCGTAGCTTCCACCGGTGTCATCGGCCAG
Organism: Zongyangia acetica; assembly: GCF_038739695.1. Lineage (NCBI taxonomy): Bacteria > Bacillati > Bacillota > Clostridia > Eubacteriales > Oscillospiraceae > Zongyangia > Zongyangia acetica. The sequence goes on from NZ_JBBEWN010000007.1 coordinate 43,957, forward strand.
GTGCTGCCCATTGCGCCTATCCAGAGCCATGCCCATGAGCTGGCCCAGACCCTTTCCAAAGAAGGGAGCGCCGATGCGGCGGAGGCCATTCTGACCACCGACACCTGCCGCAAAGAGATTGCCGTTTCCTTTGAGCTGGGCGGCAAGGAGTGCCGCATCGCCGGCATGGCCAAAGGTTCTGGGATGATCCATCCCAACATGGCCACCATGCTCTGCTTTCTCACCACCGATGTGAGCATTGACCCGGATATGCTGAAAAAAGCCCTGTCCCTTTGCGTGACGGATACCTTCAATATGGTCAGCGTGGATGGGGATACCTCCACCAACGATATGGTGTCCATAATGGCCAGCGGCCAGGCAGGCAACGTCATGATCGACGGGGAAGGACTGTTTTTCGAAACCTTTACCGAAGCCCTGCTGGAGGTTTGCCGCCATCTGGCCAAAGAGGTGGCCGCCGATGGAGAAGGCGCCAGCAAAGCCCTGATCTGCACCGTCCAGGGAGCCCCCACCAAGGATACCGCCCGGAAGATTGCCAAGAGCGTGATTACCTCCAGCCTGTTTAAGGCGGCCATGTTCGGGTCTGACGCCAACTGGGGCCGGGTGCTCTGCGCCATTGGTTACACCGACGCCAACTTCAATATTGATAAGACCCGGGTTACCCTGTCCTCCTGCGCTGGATCCATCCTGGTCTGCGAAAACGCCGCCGGGGTGGAGTTTTCCGAGGAGGAGGCCAAGGTCATCCTTTCCCAGAAAGAGATCACCATCCTCATCGAGCTCTTTGACGGCGAGGAGGAGGCCACCGCCTATGGCTGTGACCTGACCTACGACTATGTCAAGATCAACGGGGACTACCGCACCTAACCGCCTTCCGGCGGTAAGCCAACCCAGCTAAGTTGGGCTGAGGAGAATACATAAAAAAGTATGGAGACGAAAAAGATGAAGCTTTCCAATTCGGATAAGGCACATGTGCTGGTACAGGCCCTGCCCTATCTGCAAAAATACGACAATAAGGTGGTTGTCATCAAATACGGCGGCAACGCCATGATTGATGAAGAACTGAAACAGGCAGTGATGAGCGACATTGTACTCCTCTCCCAGGTAGGAATCAAGGTGGTTCTGGTCCATGGAGGAGGTCCGGAGATCAGCGCCACCCTGAAAGCCATGGGCAAGGAGAGCAAATTTGTAGGAGGCCTGCGCTACACCGACGCCGAGACGGCGGATATTGTCCAGATGGTCCTGGCCGGCAAGGTCAACAAGAACCTAGTTTCCCTCATGGGGAAAGCAGGTGGAAAAGCCATTGGTCTGTGTGGGATTGACGGCGGTATGCTCACCGCCAAAAAGCATGAGGGGGATGTAGACCTAGGCTTTGTAGGGGATGTGGAGAAGGTCAACACCTCGACCATCTTGGATTGTTTGGATGCCGGATATACGCCGGTGATCGCCACGGTGGGATGCGATGAAGAGGGCCAGGTCTACAACATCAACGCGGATACCGCTGCGGCCCGTATCGCCTCTGAGCTGCATGCGGAAAACCTGATGCTCATGACCGACATCCGGGGCCTGCTCCGGGATAAGGAGGACGACGATACCCTGATCCCGGTGGTTCAGGTCAGCGAGGTGCCTTACCTGGTCAGCCAGGGGATTATCCAAGGCGGCATGATCCCGAAAGTCCAGTGCTGTGTGGAGGCTGTCCGCCGGGGGGTAAAGCGCACCTTTATCATCGATGGGCGCATCCCCCATTCCATCCTCATCGAGATGCTTTCCGACGAAGGCATTGGCACCATGTTTATCTAATTTGTATATTTTATAGTTTTATATACTTTAAGTAATAAACATTCCAGAAGATGCTGGGATAAAGGAGGTTTTCCCATTGAAGGGAGATACGGTCAAAGCTGCCGACAAGCAGTACCTTGCGCCGATTTACAACCGTTTTGACGCGGTGCTGGATCATGGCAAAGGCGCTACCTGCTATGATATGGACGGCAAGGAGTACATTGATTTTACCGCGGGCATCGGGGTCAATTCCCTGGGCTTTTGTGACGACGGATGGGTAAAGGCGGTGACAGAGCAGCTTTCCAAGCTCCAGCACACCTCCAACCTTTATTACACCCAGCCGGATACCCAGGTAGGCCAGATCCTCTGCCAGCGCTCCGGCATGGAAAAGGTGTTCTTCGCCAATTCCGGCGCCGAAGCCAATGAGGGCGCCATCAAGGTGGCGAGGAAGTACGGCGTAGACCGCTACGAGGGCCGCCGCAACAAGATCATCACCCTGGTCAACTCCTTCCATGGCCGGACCATCACCACCCTGACCGCCACCGGCCAGGAGGGTTTCCACAAAAATTTCGGCCCCTTTCCCCAAGGCTTTGACTATGCCATTGCCGGGGATATGGAGGATCTGAAGAACAAAGCCGACGACGCCACCGTGGCGGTGATGGCGGAGATGATCCAAGGAGAAGGCGGCGTGGTCCCCCTGCAGGAAAGCTATGTCAAGGAGCTGGCTTCCTTCTGCAAAGAGCGGGATATCCTCCTGATTGTAGACGAGGTCCAGACCGGCATCGGCCGCACTGGGAAACTGTTCTCCTATGAATATTTCGGCATCCAGCCGGATATTGTCACCCTGGCCAAAGGCCTGGGCGGCGGATTGCCCATCGGCGCCGTGCTTTTGGGCGGCAAGGTGGCGGATACCCTTCATTACTCCGACCATGGCAGCACTTTTGGCGGCAACCCAGTGGCCTGCGCCGGCGCGGTAGAGATACTAAAGCGGATAGACGAGGCGTTTTTGGACGAGGTGCGGCAGAAGGGCATCTACATCACCGACCGGGTGCGGAAAATGCCCTGTGTCACCGGCGTCACCGGCCGCGGCCTGATGCTGGGGGTCTCCCTGAAGGAGGGGCTGACCTCGGGGCAGATTGTCAAGGAGGCCCTGGAAGCGGGGCTGATGCTGCTGACGGCCAAAGCCAAGGTGAGGATGCTTCCTCCCCTGACCATTTCCGATGAAGAGATCAACAAGGGCCTGGATATTCTGGAAAAGGTCCTTTCCGCTCATAATCAATGATAGAAAGGCAGGTTTGACCCATGAACCATCTGCTCAAGCTTCTGGATCTCAGCAAGGAAGAGATCACAGATCTCCTCAACCTGGCGGATCAGCTCAAGTATGAGACCAAACACGGCATCAAGAATATGCCGCTGAAGGGCATGACCCTGGGCATGATCTTCCAAAAAGCCTCCACCCGCACCCGCGTTTCCTTTGAAACCGGTATGTACCAGCTGGGCGGCCACGCCCTCATGCTCTCCTCCTCCGATCTGCAGATTGGCCGGGGCGAGCCGGTGCAGGATACAGCCCGGGTTCTCTCCCGATATCTGGATGCCATTATGATCCGCACCTTTGCCCAAAAAGAGGTGGAGGATCTGGCGAAGTACGGTTCTATCCCCATCATCAACGGGCTGACCGACTTCTGCCATCCCTGCCAGGTGCTGGCGGATCTGATGACCATCCGGGAGCACAAAAGCCTGCTGGAGGGGCTTCGCATGTGCTACATCGGGGATGGAAACAACATGGCCAACTCCCTCATCGTCGGCGGCCTGAAGATGGGGATGGAGGTGGCGGTAGCTACCCCCGCGGCCTATCGTCCCGATCCGGTTGTCCTGGATTTTGCCAAGGATTATGGAGATGCGTTTACCCTCACCGAGGATATCTTCACCGCCGCCCGGGACGCCGACGTTATCTTCACCGACGTTTGGGCCTCCATGGGCCAGGAGGGTGAAGCCGCGGAGCGCCGGAAGGTGTTTGAAGGCTATCAGGTCAACGAAAAGCTCCTGTCGGTGGCAAAGGCGGACTGCATGGTTCAGCACTGCCTGCCCGCCCATCGCGGGGAGGAAATCACCGAGGAAACCTTTGAAAAGCACGCGGATGAAATCTTTGACGAGGCGGAAAACCGCCTTCATGCCCAGAAAGCGGTGCTGGTCAAACTGCTGAAAAAATAAAAGAAAAATCCACGGGAGCCACAAAATCCCGTGGATTTTTTGGTTTTGATTGACAAGGGGATTTTCCCGGTCTATGCTAAAAGTAGGAATTTATGCCGCAACGCCTGAGGCCTGCGGCAGACATATCATCAAAAGGAGCGTGTTCGTATGGATCAAAACGCCAGAGCCGCCATGGAAAAGCGCATGGCCATTGTCTGTTCCAACCTGGAGAAAAATAACATGCAGGCATTCTATGTCCCTTCAGGGGAAGAAGCCCTGCAGCTGGTGCAGTCCATGCTTCGGGAGGGGGAAACTGTCGCCACCGGCGGTTCCATGTCCCTCAAAGAGTGCGGGATTATCGATTTGCTCAAAAGCGGAAAATATACCTTCTTAGACCGGTCTGATCCAGACCTGAGCCCGGAGGAGAAGGAAGAAGTCACCCGCAAAGCCTTTTTTGCGGATACCTATCTCTGTTCCTCCAACGCCGTCACCGAGGCCGGAGAGCTTTATAATGTAGACGGCAACGCCAACCGGGTGGCCGCCCTGGCCTTTGGTCCCAAGTCGGTGATCCTGGTGGTGGGCTATAACAAGGTGGTTTGCAACCTGGATGAAGCCATTAACCGGGTGAAAGCCATCGCATGTCCCGCCAACTGCCAGCGGATCCCCTGCGAGACCTACTGCCGGGAGAAGGGCCGCTGTGTCAGCCTCGGCAAAGAGCATTCGTCCATGACCGACGGATGTCAGAGCCCGGCCAGGATCTGCAGCTCCTATCTCGTCCAGGCCTATCAGAAACAGAAAAACCGGATTAAGGTCATCCTGGTGGGAGAGGACCTGGGCTATTAATGCAAAGGCCGAGAAAAAACCGGGGAAGGAATATTCCTTCCCCGGTTTTTTAGATGTCCAGGTCCAAAGGCGGATCCAGTTCTTCCGGTACATATTTGCCGTTTTTCTTCCGCTGGCGGACACACTCGGTTAAGAGATACTCGATCTGTCCGTTGACCGACCGGAAATCGTCGGCCGCCCAGGCGGCGATGGCGTCATAAAGCTTGGCAGAGAGGCGGAGCGGCACCTGCTTTTTCTGGTTGTCAGCCATGATTAATATAGGCTGCCGGAGTTGACCACCGGCTGGGCGTCATGGTTGCCGCAGAGGACCACCAACAGGTTGGAAACCATGGCGGCCTTCCGTTCTTCATCCAAGGTGATGGTGTTGTTTTCGCTTAGCCGCTCCAAAGCCATTTCCACCATCCCCACAGCGCCGTCTACAATCATCTTTCTCGCGTCAATGATGGCGGAAGCCTGCTGCCGCTGGAGCATAACCGCCGCGATTTCGGGAGCGTAGGCCAGATAGGTGATCCGTGCCTCGATGATTTCCAGGCCGGCGTCCCCTACCCGGGCCTGGATTTCGTCCCGGATCCGGGCGGCGACCACCTCGCTGGAACCCCGCAGGCTTCCCTCGTCTGCCATGCCGTCCCCGGTGGTGTCCACATTGGGGGCCACGTCATAGGGATAGATCCGCACCACGTTGCGCAGGGCGCTGTCGCACTGCAAAGAGAGATATTCCTTATAATTGTCCACGTTAAACACCGCTTTGGCGGTATCCACCACCCGCCACATGACGGCGATGCCGATTTCCACCGGATTGCCCAGGCAGTCGTTGATCTTCTGCCGGGAATTATTAAGGGTCATAACCTTTAGGGAGATTTTTTTGCTGGGCAGCTCCACAGAGGCAGAGGCGGTGGAAGCCACTACAATGGGCTTTTTCCCCCCTGCGTCCACATCGCCGCTCTGGCTGAGCTTGGTGGTGGCCGCCGGGTTAAAGCTGGAACAGAAGGGGTTGACAAAATAGAACCCGTCATTTTTCAGGGTGCCGATATACCTGCCGAACAGGGTCAGAACCAGTGCCTCCTGAGGTTTGAGGACCTTCAGCCCGCAGAAGGGGATCCAGCCCAGCGTCAGCCACACCAGGCTGATTACGAACAAAACCACAGTCCAGGGGGAGACAACTACCTCCGAAAGGCCGAAGGCGCTGAAGATGACCCCGCCGATGGCTGCTAAATATAAGAGCAAAAAGAGAAAGAGAAAGGCCATACCATTTTTCTTATTGTTGAGAACCTTTTCCTGCATTGTAAAATCCCTCCTAGATTTGATATCAAAATAATATCATCAAGATATAAAATTGTCAATGCCTTTTCAAAAAAATCACGGGCCGGAAATGATGTTTCCGGCCCGCTCTGTTGCTTCTTAATTTTATTATACGGTCAGCACCCCGTTATCCGATTCGATGAGGATCAGCACCTGTTCCTCCGCACCGGTCCGGGCGTTGATATAGACCAGGACCTTCTGCCCTTCCCTGCCCTCGCAGAGAAATTCATAGCAATAAGCCTCATTCATGCCGCTGGTGGGGATGACGGCCATATTCTGGGACTGGACGGTAAGGGAGGGGCTGAGGATTTCCCTTGCCGTAGTATCTGTCAGCATGGGGGCGGAAAACTCCCGCTCCTGGTGGTTCATCAGATACCCTCTGGCGTCAAAAAAGACCACGCTGCCGGTATCCAGCGCCACCCCCACCTTGACCAGGTCGGGATAACAGATGACGCCGTCCTGCTCATAGGCGAAATTCATGGTACAGATGCCGTTTGCCACCTCGTAATAGCTGTCCTTCATGGAGCCCATCCCCACCTTCTCCAGATATTCCCAGGCGATGGTGAAGGCGTTATCCACCGACTTTTCTGGATCGCCTACGTCGCGGCTTACGCTCATATAGCAGAGATACCCACCCTGCTTGGTGACGCCTACATTGATGTTTTCCCCAGAGAAGCAGTAGAGGGGCATTTTGGAGTTTTCATCCGGCGCGTCGGAAAGGGCCTCCGGATCCACCATGGCCGCTGCGGCCGCTTTTTTCAGGGCGGCGGCCCGGGTAACGGTGCTCTGTCCCTGGGTCATCACCGGTGTCCGGTCGGTGAGATGGTCGGAGAAGGGGCCGTCATAGATCAGTTTGGGATAGCTGGTGAAGCCCTCCTCCATCTCCTCAAAGCCGGAGCCTAGGGTGGCGACGCCGGGATCGTCGGTATCCTCTTGGTCGGAGTAGTCGGCCAGCTCTCCCAGGGCGGTGCCGCTGGTGTTGATATAGTCGTCCAGGCTGAGAAGGTCATTGCCCAGGGTCTGGGCGTAGTCGATCATGCTCTCGAAGCTCTCCCGTTCATCTAAACTGAGATCCTGCCCCTCCATAGACTTCTTGGAAAGGGCCATGGAAAAGTCACCGACCTGGGAGAGGAAGCGGTAGGTGTTTTCCAGATGAAGCTCCCCCACCGGCAGGCTGGAAAGGCAGGATTTGGCGGAGGCCGCGTCCTTCCAGAGCTGGGCGGAGATCATGGAGAGCTGGGCCGGCGTTCCCACATAAGTGCCCTTGAGGAGGGTGTTCTGGATGTTGCCCATCAGGCTGGTCAGCTCATCCAGGGATTTCCGGTAGCTGCTCTCCAGAGCGTTCTGATATTGTATGGCATGGTAATTGCCCCGAAAGGCGCTGATGCCCAGCACCAAAAACAGGGCGGTGAGATAGCTGATGATGCGGATCATGGTACGTTTTTTCATGAAAGACTTCCTTCCCGTCACGGATTTATCACTATATTTTCCTTTTTTATTACAAATATGTAAAATGAGGCGGGTTTGTTTGAACTTGGGGGGCATCTGGTGTATAATGTCTTTGTTTACGACACGCTTTTTTGGCAAAAAAAGCGGGATAGGTGGGAATTATTTTTTTATGGAATGCTATCTGGACAATGGGGCGACAACGGCGGTATCCCCGTCAGCGGTGGCGGCGGCAAAGCGCGCCATGGAGGAAGTTTGGGGCAATCCCTCTTCCCTGCACCGGCGGGGGATCGACGCATTTTTGCTTTTGCAGCAGTGCCGGGAAACGGTCGCCGGTGTGCTGGGCTGCGACCGGGAGGAAGTGACCTTTACCTCCGGCGCCACCGAAAGCAATAACCTGGCCCTTTTCGGCGCCGCCCGGGCCAAAAAGCGGCGGGGCAACCGGATTGTCACCACCGCCTTTGAGCATTCCTCGGTGATCGCCGCGGCCGGGAAGCTGGAAACAGAGGGCTTTGAGGTGATCTTTGTCCCGCCGGAGCCGGACGGCACCCTGCCGGCGGAAAAAATTGCCCAGGCCGTGGATGAAAACACCATCCTGGTCAGCACTATGCTGGTGAACAACGAGCTGGGCACTGTGTTGGATATTCCCAAAATCGGACGGCTGATCCGCCGGAAGAATAAAGAGGTGCTCTTTCACTGTGATGGGGTCCAGGCGTTTTGCAAGATCCCCTTCAAAGTTTCCCGCTTGGGGGTGGACCTTATGTCGGTGAGCGCCCACAAAATCCACGGGCCCAAAGGGGTGGGCGCCCTTTATGTGAAAAAAGGGGTGCGGATCCAGCCCCTCCTCTACGGCGGCGCGCAGGAGAAGAAGCTGCGCCCCGGCACCGAAGGGGTGCCCATGATCGCCGCCTTCGCGGCGGCGGCTCAGGAATCGGCCCAAAAGATGCTCCCCTCCCAGGAGAAGGTGGCGGAGCTTAACCGGGTCCTGCGGGAGCGGCTTGCCGCCCTGGATGGGGTGGTGCTCAACTCCCCGGCAGACGCCTCGCCCTATATCCTCAACCTATCGGTTTTGGGCATTCGGTCTGAGATCATGCTCCATGCCCTGGAGGAGCAGGGCATCTATGTATCCTCCGGCTCGGCCTGTGCCAAGGGGGAGCCCAGCCATGTCCTCTCCGCCATGGGGATGGAACGGAGCCGGGCAGACAGCGCCCTGCGGATCAGCTTCACCTATGAAAGCACCATGGAAGAGGTGGAGATGCTGGTGGAAACGTTGACCTCCCTCATCCCCCGTTTCCGGCAGGGAAAGAAAGGAACTGTACACATATGAATGAAATCATCCTCCTCAAATACGGGGAGATTGCCCTGAAAGGGCTGAATAAATCGGTATTTGAATCCATGCTCATGAAGACCTGCCGCCGCAGGGTCCGGGATTTGGGAGAGTTTAAAATCTACAAATCCCAGTCCACCATGTACTGCGAGCCGGTGAGCCCCGACGCCGATATCGACGGCGCTTTCGACCGCCTCTCCAAGGTGTTCGGCTTTGCGGGGATTGCCCGGGCTGCAGTGGTGGAAAAGGATTTTTCCAAAATCCAGGAGACGGCGGCGGAGTATCTGGCCGACCAGCTGGAGGAAATCGAAACCTTTAAGGTGGAAGCCAAGCGCTCCGATAAGAGCTTTCCCATGAAGTCGCCGGAAATCTGCGCGGAACTGGGAGGCTATCTGCTGGAAAAATTCCCCCATCTCCGGGTGGATGTCCACCATCCCGACCTGACGGTGACGGTGGAGGTCCGGGACTACGCGGCTTATGTCCGGGGGGAACAGCTGCCCGGCGCCGGCGGCATGCCCATTGGCTCGGCGGGAAAAGGAATGCTGCTGATCTCCGGCGGCATCGACTCCCCTGTGGCCGGCTATATGATGGCCCGCCGGGGGCTGGAGCTGACGGCCATCCACTTTGTCAGCCCTCCCTACACCAGCGATATGGCCCGGCACAAGGTGCTGGACCTGGTGAAAAAGATGTGTGCTTACTCGGGGAGAATCACCACCCTGGTGGTCCCCTTTACCCATATTCAAGAGGAAATCCGGGACAAATGCGCCGAGGAATACTTTACCGTCATTATGCGCCGGTATATGATGAAGATCGCCCAGATCGCGGCGGAACGCTACGGCTGCGAGGCCCTCATCACCGGGGAAAGCGTAGGCCAGGTAGCAAGTCAGACTATCCCGGCCATTGCCTGCACCGATGTGGCTACCCAGCTGCCGGTGCTGCGCCCCCTCATCGGCATGGATAAGGATGAGATCGTCACCATCGCCAGAAAGATCGACACCTTTGAGACCTCCATCCTTCCCTATGAGGATTGCTGTACTGTATTTACCCCCAAGCATCCCCGTACCCGTCCCAAGCTGGCCTCCATCCTCCACGAAGAAGAGGCGCTGGAGGAACAGGCTCTCATTGACGAGGCGGTAGCGGGGATGGAACAGATTACAATTAGCATATAATTGCATTTATATAACATTACGTATATCGAAGGAGGCGGAAGTTGATGACCGCATATCTCATCGGTGCCGGTGAGGAACAGCTGCTGGGCAGCCTGGCGGGAAGCCAGGCGAAAAATCTGCTCAAGGAGCTGGAAACCATCGGGATCCATGTGCAGGGACAGGCCAGCGCGGCGGGGAGCCAGCAGAAGCTGGTATCGCTGCTCACAACGGCCCTGCCCAAAAGCGACGTCATCATCATCACCGGGAAAATCGGACCGGGTGAGGATGACTTTGCCCGGGAGATTGTCTGCCGGGGGCTGGGAATGCAGCTGGAGCTGGATTCCACCCAACTGCGGATCCTGGAGGACAAATGCGAACAGCGGGGCGCTATGATGCCCCCATCCTATAAGAAGCTGGCTATGATTCCCAGAGGAGCTACGGTGTTCCCCAATACTATTGGGATGACGCCGGGTTTTGCCATGGTCAAAGGCCATCAAAGCGTCATTATGCTGCCCGGTACGCCGGGGGAATATCTGCCCATGCTCATCCATGAGGTTTTCCCCTTCCTGGCCAGAAGAAGCCAGGCCCAGGTGGCATCCAGGACCATCGCCCTGATGAACCTGGATGGGGAAGGCGCAGCCAAACAATTGGGGGAACTGGCCGCCCGTCAGAACCCAGCAGTCTGCGTCTATGAAAAAGAGGGGCAGCCCTTTATCCGGGTGACTGCCGCGGCCTCCACCATGGGGGAAGCCCAATCCATGGCGGTGCCGGTGGTAAAATCCATCGTTGCCAGATTGGAGCCTTATGTCTGCGGCATCGACGCGGCTTCCATGGAGGAAGCCTTTGTCAGACGCCTGCATAAAGAGCAGATGACGGTGGCCACCGCTGAGCTGGGCACCGGCGGCATGCTCAAACGCCGCCTTTCTGGAGTGGCAGGGGCCGCTGCCGTCTATGGTTTTGGCATTATGGCCAATTCCGACCGGGCCCGGCACCAGGTGCTGGGCATCCCGGAGAAGATACTGAAAAAATACGGCGAATACAGTCCCCAGGCTGCCGCGGCCATGGCCATTGGCGCCAGAGAAGCGGGGGAAGCCCATCTGGGACTGGCTGCCGTCTGTGCTGAAGGCGGCGGCGGGGAAAGTCTGCCCGGCATGACCTATGTGGCGGTTTCCGATGGGGAAAACGTCTGGGTTAAGCAAACGAGCGCCGCCAACCATCGGAAAAACGCGCCTGTCATTAAAAGCGCCGCCGCTACAGCGGCCATGGCCTTGGGCCAGGAGTATCTGCTGGACGGTGAGGAGCTGAAGAAGACCGGTACCCCTGTGGCATCGGCCTTGGCCGGCAAGGTCCGGGTGCTGGAGCAGGGCAGTAAAGCTTCTTCCGCCCCCGGGGTGAAAAAGCCCTGGTATAAGCGGCTGGCCGCCACCTTCCTCCCGCAGAAAGGGGATACCATGAGAGATAAAATCCGTAAGATCATTTTGCTGCTGTCGGTCATTGTCTTCGCGGCGTCGGCCATCTATATCGGCAGCTACTTCTATGAATCCTATCACAATAAACAGCTCAACGAGAACCTGAGCCAACTGCTGGGCACCGGTGAGGTCCCCGACGGCTATCCCGATGATTATTTGGCGGAGTTCGCGGCTCTCTATGAACAGAATCCGGATATCGCCGGATGGCTTTCCATTGACGGCACCATTGTGGACTACCCTGTGATGCAGACCGAGAAGGACGACGGGGAATACTACCTGCGCCGGGACTTTACCGGAGCCAGCAACCAGCACGGCGTCCCCTTCGTGGATGAGCGGGTGGATCAGAAAGCCCCCAGCACCAACACCATCATCTTCGGCCACAACATGAAGGACGGCCAGATGTTCGGAGAACTGATCAACTACCGGGATCTGGAATACTATAAGCAGCATCCTGTCATCAACTATGACTCGGTTTACCGGGAAGGACAGTATAAGATCATCTCCATCTTTGTCACCAACACCCTGCCGGAGCACGGACCGGTATTTGATTACCACAACTTTATCAACGCCACCAGTGAGGAGAATATGGCCCAGTTCCTCAACCAGCTGAGCCTGCGCACCATTATCAACACCGGTGTGGATGTGAACACCAGCGATACCCTCCTGACCCTTTCCACCTGTACCTACGAGTTTAATGAGGCCCGTTTTGTGGTAGTAGCCCGCCGGGTCCGGGAGGGAGAGGATCCCACGGTGGATGTCTCCCAGGCGACAGTCAATCCCCAGCCTCTCTACCCCGACGTGTGGTATGAGCTCTACGGCGGCACCAAGCCAGAGGGCGCTGTGAATATGGTCATCGGCACCACCGAGGCGCCTCCCACCACCACCCTGCCGCAGACCACCCGCGCGCCGGAGCAGACCAATCCTCCTCAAACTACCACAACTACCCCGCCGCCTCAGACAACAACTACAACCACAACAACACCCCCGCCTGAGACGACGACCACAACAACAACGACACCACCTGAAACTACTACAACGACCACGCCGCCTCAGACGCCTCCCCCAGATACATCGTCAGAGGAGACGGAGTCCCTGCCTGAATCAGAGGAACCGCCCACCATTGGGTAAAGGAAGCCCCGCTTATAAAAGCGGGGCTTCCTTTTATCTTTGCAAAATAGGAAGATTTTCTTCCTCCATCTATGATATAATAACAAGGAATCCAGAAAAGGGCGTCTCGGCGCAGAAGATGCCCCAATTCACCGTAAAAGGCGGGGATGAAATGCAGCGGCATAACGTAACGGTCATTGACTTTGGAAAGAGCAAGCCGCCGAAAAAGCGGCCCTGGGGAAAGATCATCCTCTTCTCCCTTTTGGGTTTGATTGTGGCGGCTATTGCTGCGGTCATCGCAGTTTTTTCTTTGCTTCCCAGTCTGACGTCGGATGAGATCAACCAATATGTAGCGCCCCCAGGCGGATCCCTGGCCTTTTCGGATGTACTGGGCCAGATCCCTCTGGAAGATGTAGAGTGGGAGAAAGGATCCCTCCTTCAGGAGGAACTTCCAGACGCCGCATTGACCGGTGTAGGGCTGTGGGGTTACAACAGCCTCCTTCGGGCCGGGGACCGGGTGATGGAGTTGGGAGAAGCGGTCTCTCATACCTCCTCTCCCCTGTTGGATAATCCCCAGGTGTGGAGCCGGCTGGAACTGGTGGCCTATAAGGAAAAGGTTTACCTGATCAAATATTTCCCCTCCTTTTATAACCGGGACAATGTGTCCTGCTATGAGGTGGTGGATGGCTGGGAGATGCTGGATGTCATTGAAAGCCTAGAGTAAAGAAAAAAGCGGAGGGGCCTCCACCGCTTTAATAAAAGAAAAAGGGACGCGGTTTTTTCCGCGTCCCTTTTTCGGTTGTGTATCTATTTCAGGATCGTAGCTTACTTGCAATCGCCATATTTGATAGCGGCCTGTGCTGCTGCCAGACGTGCGATTGGCACACGGAAGGGAGAGCAGGAGACATAGTTGAGTCCAGCCTTGTGGCAGAATTCCACAGAGGAAGGATCGCCGCCGTGCTCGCCGCAGATGCCCAGTTTGATGTCCGGACGGGTCTGACGGCCCAGTTTTGCAGCCATTTCTACCAGTTTGCCAACGCCCTTCTGGTCCAGTTTAGCGAAGGGATCAAACTCATAGATCTTCTTGTCATAGTAAGCGCCCAGGAACTTGCCTGCGTCGTCACGGCTGAAGCCGAAGGTCATCTGAGTCAGGTCGTTGGTGCCGAAGCTGAAGAACTCAGCCTCCTGTGCGATCTCGTCAGCGGTGAGAGCTGCACGGGGGATCTCGATCATGGTACCAACTTTATAGGTCATCTTGACGCCAGCGTCAGCAATAACCTTGTCAGCGGTCTCGGTGACAACACCCTTGACATAAGCCAGCTCTTTGACTTCGCCAACCAGCGGGATCATGATCTCAGGAACGATGTTCCAATCCGGATGTTTCTTCATCACATTGATGGCAGCCTCGATAACAGCGCGGGTCTGCATCGCAGCGATCTCCGGATAGGTGACAGCCAGACGGCAGCCACGGTGACCCATCATGGGGTTGAACTCGTGGAGGGAAGCGATAACAGCTTTCAGAGCCTCTACGGTCATGTTCATCTCTTTGGCCAGAGCGACAATGTCTTCCTCAGCGGTGGGCAGGAACTCATGGAGAGGAGGATCCAGGAAGCGGATGGTAACAGGCATACCCTGCATTGCTTCATAGAGGCCCTCGAAGTCGCCGCGCTGCATGGGCAGCAGTTTCTCCAGTGCTTTCTCTCTCTGCTCCACGGTCTCGGAGACGATCATCTCACGCATAGCCGGGATTCTGTCGGTATCAAAGAACATGTGCTCGGTACGGCACAGGCCGATGCCCTGAGCGCCGAAGGAAGCAGCCTTCTGAGCGTCAGCAGGAGTATCAGCATTGGTGCGAACCTGCAGAGTTCTGTATTTGTCGGCCCAGCCCATGATCCGGCCAAAGTCACCGGAGATGGATGCGGGGACGGTGGGAAGAGCTTCGCCGTAAATGTTACCGGTGGAGCCATCCAGGGAGATATAATCACCCTCGTGATAGGTGCGGCCAGCCAGGGTGAAGCACTTGTTCTCTTCATCCATCTTGATATCGCCGCAGCCGGATACGCAGCAGGTACCCATACCACGTGCAACAACAGCTGCGTGGGAGGTCATACCACCGCGAACGGTCAGGATACCCTGGGAGTAATGCATACCCTCGATGTCCTCAGGAGAGGTCTCCAAACGGACCAGGACAACCTTCTCGCCCTTCTTGGCCCACTCGGTAGCGTCCTCAGCGGTGAAGACGATCTTACCGCAGGCAGCACCCGGAGAAGCAGCCAGAGCGGTTGCAACGGGTTTTGCGTTCTTCAGAGCGGCAGCGTCAAACTGGGGATGAAGCAGTGCATCCAGGGATTTAGGATCGATCATAGCAACAGCTTCCTGCTCGGAAATCATGCCCTCGTCCACCAGGTCGCAGGCGATTTTCAGAGCGGCGGCAGCGGTTCTCTTACCATTTCTGGTCTGCAGCATATAGAGTTTCTTGTCCTCAATGGTGAACTCCATATCCTGCATGTCGCGGTAATGCTTCTCCAAGGTATCGCAGATCTTGACGAACTGCTCATAGCACTCGGGCATAACCTCTTTGAGCTGATCGATGGTCTGAGGAGTTCTAACGCCAGCAACCACGTCTTCGCCCTGGGCGTTCATGAGGAACTCACCGAAGAGTTTCTTTTCGCCGGTGGCCGGGTTACGGGTGAAGGCAACGCCTGTACCGGAATTGTCGCCGGTGTTGCCGAAGACCATCATCTGCACGTTAACAGCAGTACCCCAATCGGAGGGGATGTCGTTCATTCTTCTGTAGTAGATAGCGCGGGGGTTGTCCCAGGAACGGAAAACAGCCATCACAGCGCCCATGAGCTGTTCTTTCGGATCGGAGGGGAAATCCTTGCCGATCTTTGCTTTGTATTCAGCCTTGAACTGGCGAGCCAGCTCTTTCAGGTCGTCAGCGTCCAGCTCGGTGTCCAGCTTAACGCCTTTTTTCTCCTTCATCTCGTCGATGAGCTTCTCAAAGTATGCCTTGCCCACTTCCATTACGACGTCGGAATACATCTGGATGAAGCGGCGATAGGAGTCATAAGCAAAACGGGGGTTGCCGGTTTTCTTGGCCATGACTTCTACGACTTCGTCGTTGAGACCCAGGTTGAGGATGGTGTCCATCATACCGGGCATGGAAGCTCTAGCGCCGGAACGAACGGAAACCAGGAGAGGATTCTCCATGTCGCCGAATTTTTTGCCAGCGATCTGCTCCAATTTGCCCAGGCACTCATAAATCTGCTCCTGGATGTCGTCGCCGATCTTCTTGCCGTCTTCATAATACCGGGTGCAAGCCTCGGTGGAGACGGTGAAGCCCTGGGGTACAGGCATGCCGAGATTGGTCATCTCAGCCAGGTTTGCACCTTTGCCGCCGAGGAGCTCACGCATTTTTCCGTTGCCCTCGGAGAACATGTACACGTACTTTTTGCTCACTGGTAATCTACCTCCTGAAATATTGATTGCCTCTGGTTTGGCAAAAACGGCGGAAACGCATACACAAAACGCTGCCCGCCGCATTTCACACTCCTGATGGGCCGCCTCCCACAGGGGGAAACCACCCAAAGACGGTCCAAAAAACGGCATTCTCATGCCATTTTTCGGACCCAGGACAGGCTCAATTATTAGTATAACAAATTCAATGGGAGTTTTCCATATTTTTGAGAAGATTTTTCTCAAATTTATTTGTTTTGTGGGAAATACCTGGTTTTCTGCTCAATTTCAAAGAAACCCTTGCAAATTGGCCGGAAAGTTGCCATAATATTTAATGTAAACAATTGCGCCCATCTGCCGGCTTTGGGAAAAGAAACTGGCAGAGAGCTTTAAAAAACATAGGATAAAGATTAAGGGGAGGCGGATGGATTGAACGATGTTTGCGCCTTGGTCCTGGCCGCGGGGGATGGAAAGAGAATGAAGTCCAAATACCCCAAGGTCCTCTGCCGGGTGCTGGAGCAGCCCATGATCCAGTGGGTGCTTCGCAGCGTCAGAGACGCGGGAATTGAAAAAATCTGCGTCATCACCGGCAAAAACGGGGAGCTGGTTCGGGAAGCGGCTGAGGGTTGCTCCTTTGCGGAGCAGAAAGAACGGCTGGGCACCGGCCATGCAGCGGCTCAGGCTATGGAGTTTCTGCGGGAGACCCAGGGGGATGTCCTGGTGCTCTGCGGAGACGCTCCTTTTATTGATCAGGCCGCCATTCTGGGAGCCTATGACCTTCACACCAGGACGGAGGCCGCCGTCACCGTCGTCACTGCCCGGCTGGATTCCCCCACAGGATACGGAAGGATTGTCCGGGAGGGAGACGCCATCGCCGCTATTGTGGAGGAGGCTGACGCCGACGAGGCCACCCGGGCCATTACAGAAGTCAACTCCGGCGCTTTTTGGTTTGACAGCGCCTTTTTACAGAAAGCCCTTGTGGAGCTGTCCCCGCAGAACAGCCAAGGGGAATATTATCTGACCGACACGGTGAAGATCGCCGTGCAGCAAGGAAAACGGGTCAGCGGATATCTTTCTCAGAATCCGGATGTGATTTTGGGAGCCAACGACCGCCAGGGATTGCACAGGCTGGGCGAAATTGCCCGGATGCGGGTCATCGAGAAGCACATGGCAAACGGGGTGGAGTTTGTCTCCACCGACGGGGTCCTCATTGCTCCGGACGTGCAGATCGGAGCGGATACCCGGATCCTGGCAGGATGTATGCTGCTGGGAGACACGGTTATCGGGGAGGATTGCGTCATCGGCCCCATGTCCCGCATTGAGGACAGCACCATCGGGGATGGCTGCATCATCAACGCCTCCCAGATTTATCAGTCCCAGGTGGGCAAGGGTGTGAAGATGGGACCTTATGTCCACATCCGGCCCAATACAGTGATCTTTGACAAGGTAAAAATCGGCGATTTTGTGGAGATTAAGAACTCCAACATCGGCGAGGGGACCAAGGTGCCCCATCTGACCTACGTAGGGGATTCCGACGTGGGCCGGGGGGTCAACTTTGGCTGCGGCTGTGTCACCGTCAACTACGACGGACGGGTCAAATCCCGCACCACCGTAGGGGATCAGGCCTTTATCGGCTGCAATACCAATCTCATCGCCCCGGTGCGGGTCGGGGACGGCGCCTATACGGCGGCCGGTTCCACCATCACCAAGGATGTGCCGGACGGAGCCATGGCCATCGGCCGCTCCCGTCAGGAAAATAAGCCCGGCTACGCCATCAAGAAGCTGAAAAAGTAGCCATTGTTTCGGACAGAAGTCCGGGGGATTCACTCCCCGGCACTTTAGAGGATATTAAGAAGCATCGGTTGGAAGCAAAAATAAAAAAAGGGAGTCAAAACTATGAATCTTCACGGTAAGGATATCAAGATTTTCGCTGGTAACTCCAACAAGGACGTGGCGTACCGGATGGCCAAGGAATTGGGGCTTCCCGTAGGAAAGAGCGACGTTGTCACCTTCTCCGACGGGGAAATCTCCTGTTCTATTTTTGAGTCGGTCCGAGGCTCCGACGTGTTTGTGGTGCAGTCCACCTGCCAGCCCGTCAACGATCACCTCATGGAACTTCTCATCATGATCGACGCCTTCAAACGGGCCTCCGCCGGCCGGATCACCGCGGTCATCCCCTATTTCGGCTATGCCCGCCAGGACCGGAAGGCCAAGGCCAGAGACCCCATCTCCGCCAAGCTCTGCGCGGATCTGATCACCACCGCCGGCGCGGACCGTGTCCTGACCATGGACCTGCATGCGCCCCAGATCCAGGGCTTTTTCGACATCCCGGTGGATCACCTGCTGGGCGTGCCCATCCTGGTGCCCCATTTTATCGAGAAATTTAAAGACTGCAAGGACGACATTGTGGTAGTTTCCCCGGATCTCGGCTCTGTGACCCGGGCGAGGAAGTTTGCCGAACGGATGGATACTCCCTTGGCCATTGTCGACAAGCGCCGGCCCAAGGCCAATGTCAGCGAGGTCATGAATATCATCGGCGACGTGAAGGATAAAACCGTCATCCTGGTCGACGATATGATCGATACCGCCGGAACGCTGTGCAACGGCGCCAACGCCATTGTGGAAAAGGGCGGCGCCAAAGAAGTCTATGCCTGCGCCACCCACGGCGTCCTGTCGGGACCGGCCATCGAGCGGATTGAGAAGTCCGCCATCAAGGAGCTGGTGCTTCTGGATACCATCCCCTTGGGCGACAAAAAGTGCAGCAAGATTCAGATGATCCCGGTGGCTCCCGTCTTTGCCGAGGCCATTGAGCGCATCTATGAGGATAAGCCGGTTTCTCCTCTGTTTGTCTAATTTTCCCGATGAGGGATGCCGCCGTGACGCCGGTTCTACATAACCGTGGAGAGGGCGGACAGCCTAGAGACTGCCATAAAAATAGAGCCAGGTTTTTCCTGGCAAGGAAGAGAAAGAACCAGCGGGGTAGCGAGCTATCCCGCTGTGTTTGACGTGGGGCAAAAACGGGGATTTTGCCGTGATTTTTCCCCAAAAGACGAAAAAAGAGAGGAAAACACAGATGGAAAACATGCTGGACCGGCTCTTTGACCGGATAAGACAAAAGAATCCACCAGTTCCCGCCGGCCCGGTGGAATACATTATTGTGGGGCTGGGCAATCCCGGCGCCAAATATGACGGTACCCGCCACAATACCGGCTTTATGGCCCTTGACCGGATTGCGGAGCAGTACCACTGCAAAATCGACCGGCTCAAATTCAAGGGGCTGTGTTGCGAGACGGTGATCTCGGGGAAAAAGGTGCTTCTTTTAAAGCCCTCCACCTTTATGAACCTGTCCGGGCAGTCGGTGACCGAAGCCGCCGCCTTTTATAAGGTGCCCATGGACCGGGTCGTCGTCCTCTTTGACGACATCTCTCTGGAGCCCGGGGCTATCCGGGTGCGGCGGAAGGGCACCGATGGGGGCCACAACGGCATTAAAAATATCATCTATCTCTCCGGCCACGACGACTTCCCCCGGGTGAAGATTGGGGTGGGGAAAAAGCCCCATCCGGATTACGACCTGGCCGACTGGGTTCTCTCCGGCTTTAAAAAGGAGGAAGTGGAACCCATGAAAAACGCTTTCATCCTGGCCCAGGGGGCGGTGGAGCAGATTGTGGCCGGCAACATCGATAAGGCCATGAATCTCTACAACGGCACCGGCCGGCAGAAGGCCCAGGAAAAACGGGCCGCCCGGGAAAACAAAGCCCCGGCGGTTTCCCATCCATCCCAGCCGGCAGAGAATGCCGCTCAAGAAAATCCCGGCGAAAGCAAGGCCTAGCCTGCCGCCGGAAAGACGACACAGGAGGAGACCATGAAACATTTCGCCCAGCTGCTCACCGCCCTGGAGGAATACCGCCAGTACATCGAGGGGGTGGAAAAATCCCAGTTCCCGGTGGTGCTCACCGGCCTTTCCGGGGTGCACAAGGCCCTGATGATCTATGCCTCCTGCGTCAATCTGGATGTCCCGGCTCTGGTCCTCTGCCCGGATGAGGCGGCGGCCACCCGGCTGTGCGAGGACGTGAACGCCCTGTTTGAGGATAACAGGGCCCTTGTCTATCCCGCCCGGGATTTTACCTATCGGGACGCGGACAGTGTCTCCCACGAGTATGAGCAGGCCCGGCTTTCGGTGCTGGGAAAGCTGCTCAAAGGGGAAACAACCCTGGTCTTCTGTTCGGTGGAAGGGCTCAGCCAATTGACCATCCCGCCCCAGCGGTACCGGGAGCTTGCCTTTGACATCGCTTCCGGGGAGGAATACCGGCTGCCGGAGCTTATAGAGCGGCTCATTGGCGCGGGCTATGTCCGGGCCGATCAGGTAGACGGCATGTGCCAGTTTTCCCTGCGGGGCGGCATTCTGGATATCTATCCCCCTGACAGCCCCTATCCGGTTCGGGTGGAGTTTTGGGGGGATGAGGTGGATACCCTCTCCTATTTTGATGTGCTGACCCAGCGGCGGCTGGACCCGGTGGAGCGGGTGAGCATCTCCCCGGCCCGGGAGGTCCTCTTCTCCTCCTCTGAGGAGCTGATAGAAAAGCTGGAAAAACTGCGGGAACTGCAGCGGGGCAAGGCCGGGAAAGGGGCCAAGGAGAACATCGACCGGGACATCCAGCGGCTGCGGGATCATCTCAGCTTTGCGAGCTTTGACCGGTTCCTGCCGCTGGCCTATGGACAGGGGGCCACCCTGTTGGACTACCTGCCCGAGGGCTTTCTCTTTGTCTCGGATTATATCAAACTGCGGGAGACCCAGAAGAATTTTTCCTGGCAGATGGAGGAGGACCTGAAAACCCTCTTTGAGGAAGGTGTCCTCTGCCGGGGGCTGGAGCGCTTTTATCTGGAGCGGGGAGAGCTAATGCAGGCTTTGGCCTCCCGGCGCACCGTGGTGCTGGAGACCTTTGCCCGGGCCCTGCCGGAGCTCCCGGTGAAAACCTTGGTGAACTTTGACGCCATCCAGCTTTCGGGCTGGAGCGGCGAAATTAAATATCTCACCGACGACCTGAAAAGCTTTTTGGAGCGAAAATACTGCGTGGCTGTTTTGGCGGGAACCCGCCGGGCGGCCCAGGCCCTTGTCTCGGATCTGCGGAAAGAAAATATCCCCGCCGAGTTTGCCGAGGATGTGAAGTCCATCGTCTTCGGCCGGGTCTTTGTGCTGGAGGGCGGTCTTTCCGGCGGGTTTGACCTGCCGGGCATCCGGTTTGCCCTCATCACCCAGGCGGCCACCCGGAGGCTGGGGGAACCCAAGCGGAAGCGCCGGGCCAAAGCGCCGGGGGATAAGATCAGCTCCCTGGCCGATCTGACCCCAGGGGATTACGTGGTCCACATCTCCCACGGCATCGGCGTCTTTGAGGGAATCCATAAGATGGATATCCACGGGGTGGTCAAGGACTATATTAAAATCCGTTACGCCGGGGCCGACACCCTCTATGTGCCGGTAACTCAGCTGGATCTGGTGAATAAATACATTGGCCCCCGTGAAAACGGCAATATCCGGCTCAACAAGCTCAACTCCACCGAATGGCAGAAGACCCGCAGCCGGGTCAAAAAGGCGGTGGACGACATGGCGGATGAGCTGATCAAGCTCTATGCCCAGCGGATGCAGGTCAAAGGCTATGCCTTCTCCCCTGACAGCGAGTGGCAGCGGGAGTTTGAGGAGCACTTCCCCTATGAGGAAACCGACGACCAGCTCCGGTGCATTTCGGAGATCAAAGGGGATATGCAGTCCACCGTTCCCATGGACCGGCTGCTCTGCGGGGATGTGGGCTTTGGGAAAACCGAGGTGGCCCTGCGGGGCGCCTTCAAATGCGTTCTGGACGGCAAGCAGTGCGCCATTCTGGTGCCCACCACCATCCTGGCCTGGCAGCACTACAACACCATCCTCACCCGGATGGAGGGCTTTCCCGTCCATGTGGAGATCCTCTCCCGGTTTAAAACCCCCAAACAGCAGCAGGAGATTGTCAGAAAAATAGGCCGGGGCGAGGTGGACATTGTGGTGGGCACCCACCGCCTGATTCAAAAGGATGTCCGGTTTAAGGACCTGGGGCTTGTCATCATCGACGAGGAGCAGCGCTTTGGGGTGGCCCACAAGGAGCGGTTTAAGGAGCTTCGCTCCACGGTGGATGTGCTGACCCTTTCGGCCACCCCCATCCCCCGGACCCTGTCCATGGCCATGTCGGGGATCCGGGACATGTCGGTCATCGAGGAGGCCCCCTCCGACCGGCACCCAGTGCAGACCTATGTGCTGGAATACAACCGAGGGGTCATTGGCGACGCCATCAAGCGGGAGCTGCGGCGGGGCGGCCAGGTGTTTTACCTCCACAACCGGGTGGAGACCATTGACCGGTGCGCTTCCAAGATTCAGGAAATGGTGCCCGACGCCCGGATCATGGTAGCCCACGGCAAGATGGGGGAGGAGGAGCTTTCCTCCATCTGGCAGGGGCTTTTGGATCATGAAATCGACATCTTGGTCTGCACCACCATCATCGAAACCGGTGTGGATGTGCCAAACTGCAACACCCTCATCATTGAGGACGCGGACCGGATGGGCCTTTCCCAGCTCTACCAGCTCCGGGGCCGGGTAGGCAGGTCCAGCCGCCGGGCTTTCGCCTACTTCACCTTTCAAAAAGGCAAGGTCCTCACCGATGTGGCGGCCAAACGGCTGGCCGCCATCCGGGAATTTACCTCCTTTGGCTCAGGGTTCCGGATCGCCATGCGGGATCTGGAGATCCGTGGCGCCGGCAATATCCTGGGCGCCCAGCAGCACGGCCATATGGAGGCCGTGGGCTATGAGATGTACCTGAAGCTGCTCTCCGACGCTGTGGCGGAAAAGCGGGGAGAAATTCCCGAAAACCCGGTGGAGGAATGCCTTATCGACATCCGCATCGAGGCCCACATCCCGCCCCGGTATATCGAAAACCAGGCCCAGCGCATCGAGGTTTACCGGAAAATCGCCGGTATCCGCACCTATGAAGACAGCCTGGATGTAATGGATGAGCTCATCGACCGGTTCGGCGAGCCGCCGGCCTCGGTGAAGGGGCTCATTGACGTCAGCCTGATGCGCAACACCGCCTCCCGGATGGGAATTACCGAAATCACCCAGAAGAATAATGAGATCGTCTTCTCCCTCTCCCGGGTGGATATGAAGATGATCGGCTCCCTGGTATCCCAAATGCGGGGCCGGGTGCTTCTCTCCGCCGGCCAGAAGCCCTATCTGACGGTAAAAATCGCCGATCAGCAGACGCCGTTGGAGGCTATGCGGCAGATTCTTTCCGCCATGGATATGGCGGACGCCCCCACCGAATCATAAAAACAGGGCCCGGATTTTTCCGGACCCGTTTGTTTTTCACTTCAACAGCAAAAAACAAGGAAAATTCA
The DNA here is from genome assembly GCF_038739695.1 of Zongyangia acetica. Taxonomy (NCBI): domain Bacteria; kingdom Bacillati; phylum Bacillota; class Clostridia; order Eubacteriales; family Oscillospiraceae; genus Zongyangia; species Zongyangia acetica. The sequence goes on from NZ_JBBEWN010000007.1 coordinate 67,434, forward strand.
TGTTTTTTTGTGGACTTTTTGACAGAAGGCGTGTATAATTTTATTCTATCAGCGGCATTTTCCAGATGTTTGGGGAAAATACCGTTAGGTGCGAAAGAATGTAGTGAAACTGGGAGGAAATCAAATGAAACTCGCGAAGAAAATTCTTGCCGCGGTCTTGGCGTCCTGTATGGCCATACTGACCTTCGCTGGATGCGGCAGTCAAGATACCAGCTGGATCGCCACCGACAAAGATGGGAACGCCATCCCGGTGGGCGTCTATCTCTACCATCGTCTGGAGGCTTATACCGAGGCGCTGGACCTGGTGGAGGATAAAGCTGGCGAGGCATGGGATCAGGAGATCGAGGGCAAGACCGGCTATGAATGGGTGCACGATAAAGCCCTCCAGGCTGTGAAAAACTATGCGGCAGTGGAAGAAAAATTCGAAGAGCTGGGCTATACCCTGGCAGAAGAGCAGGAGGCCTACGCCGAGAACCAGGCGACCCAGCGGTATAACTATTACAGCGGCCTGTATGAGGCCAATGGCATCAGTTCTGATTCCGTCGTCGCCATCTATATGAACCAGATGAAGAGCAGCGTTATCTTCCAGAACACCTATGCCCCGGGTGGCACCCAGGGCCTTTCTGTGGACGAACTGAAACAGGAACTGGAAGAAAACTATCTGAGATTTAAGACCATCATGCTGCCCAGAACCAATTCGGATGGCGTGCTGCTGTCCGATGAAGAGCTGGCCGCGGCAGAGGAAGAACAGGCGAATTATCTCAAACGCGCCCAGGATGGCGAGGATTTTGACCAGCTGATCATCGAATCCGAGGATAATTATATTAAGGATCTCAGGGGCGATGAGAGCTACGAGCCCACCACCTCCGATTATGGACATGACCATGCTGAAGAGAATGCCCATGTTAGCGTTTTGCGTAAGGACAGCACCGACGTTTCTGCGGAACTGCTGGACGCTGTCGCTGCCGTAGACGAAGGGGAGTTTGGTACTGTGGAAGACATAGATTACTACTATGTGTTCCAGCGCCTGGACATCACCGAGGATGAGGACGCCGTCGTGGAGGCACTGGAGGCCCAGCTCACCAGCGACCTGAAAGCCGACGACTTTGACAAAGAGATCGAGGATTGGGGCAACAATGTCCAGCTCACCTTAAATGATAAAGCGGTGGATTACTATCAGAAGAGAAAATTTAAAGAGGCTAGCTTCTAAAGGGAATGTCTAAATCTTTAACCCGGGCTCATGAAAATCATGGGTTCGGGTTTGTTTTTTGTTGAAAATCCCCTCCTTCTGCCCTTTTTTCTTTTTTCACGGAATGCAACAAAAAAATCTGTGGGCCACACTATAATATAAAAGGGAATGTATAAAGGAGGGGTACGAATGAAAAAACTTAGCGTTATAGCTTTACTGCTGATCCTGCTGTTGACCGGATGCCATGAGCCGGCGCCTGCTGCCGAATCCAATCCACCCGAAATTTCCACCACCCCCCTGCGGATAGAAAAGGGACTTACCCCTCAGACCCTTTACAATACATTGGTGGGGCGCCTGGGCCTGGTAGGCTCTGTTTTGGAAAGTCAGGGCACAGGCCCTATCTTCCAGGAGGCGGAGATGTATACTGTGTGCAGCAAGGGGAATCCGCAGCCGATGCTGATGATTTTCCGCTTTACCGATGGCAGCCAGGCTCAGAAGTCTCTGGAGCTTTTTCTGGAGCAATCCTTGGAAAAAGGCCAGGATTTGAGCGCGAAGATATACCAAAAGGATAATTTAATTGCATTATATACAAATAGTAATGAAAGTGTCCGGCAGGTGCTGGGTGAAATCATGGATTGTGCCCAGATATAACCCCCAAAAGGGCTATCTCCCGCGCCAAGGGAATCTGATACAGACGTTGCAACAATTGAAAAATGTAAAAACTCCGGCAGTGAGTCCCGCTGCCGGAGTTTTTCTATCGAAAAATTACTTTATTCAAGAGGAGCGCCGCAGGGCTTGCAGTTTTCCATGGGAACCCCTTGGGCGGCCAGATCGTTCTTTGCCGCGGCATACAGCCGGTAGCCGCCGCTGAGGTTTTTGGTTTTATAGCCGTTTTGCCGCAGGATGCACTGGGCGATGTAGCCTCTGAGCCCCACGGCGCAGAAGATATGAATCTCCTTGTCCTTGGGCACCTCAGAAAGCCGCTGCCGCAGAACATCCACCGGGATATTGACGGCGCCGGGAATGGTGCCATGGGCAAATTCGCCGGGGGTGCGCACATCCAAAAGGAAGGCGTTTTCTGGCAGGTTGGCCAGATCCTCCACATAGAAGGGGATCATCCGTCCCTCCACCACATTGCCGGCCACATAACCAGCCATGTTGACAGGGTCCTTGGCGGAGGAGAAGGGCGGCGCGTAGGCCAGTTCCAGCTCCTGCAGGTCAAAGACATCCATGCCGGCCCGGATGGCGGAGGCCAGCACATCCATCCGCTTGTCCACACCGTCCCGGCCCACAATCTGAGCGCCTAAGACCTTGCCTTCGGAGGTGTAAAGGAGCTTGACCACCATGGTGCTGCCGCCGGGATAGTATCCAGCGTGGGAGGGGGAGATGGTGAAGGTCTTGCGGTACGCTATACCCGCCCGCTGCAGGGTGGTCTCATTTTCTCCGGTGACCGCTGCGGTCATGTCAAAGACCTTGGCGATGGCTGTCCCCTGGGTGCCGTGGTAGGCTTTCTTCTCCCCGCACAGGTTGTCGGCCACAATCCGCGCCTGCTTGTTGGCAGGGCCAGCCAGCGGGATGATGGCGTCGGCGCCGGTGCCAAAGGACTTGACGCCGATGGCGTCCCCCACAGCGTAAACGTCGGGCACATTGGTTTGCAGGTACTCGTCCACCAGGATTTCGCCTCGGCTTCCCAGGGCGATGCCGCTGTCCTTGAGAAAACCGGTCTCCGGCCGGACGCCGATGGAGAGGATGACCATATCCGCCGGGATCTCCCTGCCGTCAGAAAGGATGACCTGATCCCGGTCGATGCGCTGGGCCATGCTTCCCAGGTGAAGGTCCAGCCCTTTGGAGCGCAGATGATTTTGCAGTTCATGGCTCATGTCCTCATCCAGGCTGGCGATGACATGGGAAGCGGCCTCGATGACGCTGACCTCTAGTCCCAGCCGGCACAGGTTGTCCGCCATTTCCAGGCCGATGTAGCCGCCGCCGATGACCGCCGCCGTCCGGGGATTGTGGCTGTTGAGATAGTCCTTGATCTTAAAGGTGTCGGGGATGTTGCGCAGGGTAAAAACATGTTCCGGATGCTGGATTTCCATGTTGGGGACAATGGGGCTGGCTCCGGGAGAGAGAACCAGCTTGTCATAGCTTTCGGTATAGGTTTCCCCTGTCTTATGGTTGAGGACGGTGACCGTCTTTTTCCCGGTGTCCACAGAAAGGACCTCGTTGTTGACCCGGACATCCACCTGGAACCGGGCGTTAAAGCTTTCCGGCGTTTGCAGAAGAAGCTCTTCCCGCTGGGTGATGACGTCTCCTACATAGTAGGGCAGGCCGCAGTTGGCAAAGGAGATATACTCCCCCTTTTCCAGCATGATAATCTGTGCTGTTTCATCCTTCCGGCGCAGCCGTGCCGCCGCACCGGCGCCGCCTGCTACCCCGCCTACAATCACAGCTTTCATTGACATGAATACGCTCCTTTCCAACGGTTTATTTCAGAATCCCTCGCAGTAAGAAAAGCTCTGGGATCACAATGAATAGATTATCTTTATTATACCATGAATCTCCTCTTTTTTCATTGTATAAAAGGCCCAAAAAGGCCGGGGACTTCAAGTCCCCGGCCTTTCTATTTTTTGTTTTAATGCTTTCCTAAAGAGTTATAGTCTTTATTGAGTTTAGCCACAATCCCAGCGCCCGCTAAGAGGGCGATGATGTTGGGCAGGAACATGAGGCCGTTGAACATATCGGACATGTTCCATACTAAGTCTACCTTTAGGCTGGAGCCCAACAGGACAAAGAGAACCACCAAGGCAGCATAGATCTTGACAGCTTTCTTTCCAAAGAGGGCCTTGACATTGACCTCGCCGAAGAAATACCAGCCGATGATGGTGGTGAGGGCAAAGAAGAACATACAGATGGCGATGAAGATCTTTCCGAAAGAGCCAAAAGCAGAGTCAAAGGCCGACTGGGCCAGGGGCGCGGCAGTCAATCCGTTGCCTAACACTCCGGTGGAAAGGATGACCAGAGCAGTCAGGGTCAGGATGATAAAAGTGTCGATAAAAACGCCCATTATGGCGATGATGCCTTGATCGCTGGGGTGTTTGACCTTGGCGATGGCGTGGGCATGGGGGGTAGAACCCAAACCTGCCTCGTTGGAGAAAAGTCCCTTAGCCACACCGTAGCGCATGGCTTGTTGGACCCCTATGCCCAGGGCCCCACCCATGACGGCCTGGGGATAAAAAGCGCCCACAAAGATATCCCGGAAAGCCTGAGCGACACCGGAGCCATTCATAAAGAGGATGATGAGGCAGCCCACCATATAGAAGACCGCCATGAGGGGCACTACCTTTTCGGTGACCCGGGCGATCCTCTTGACGCCGCCCAAAAAGACAAAGCCGGCGATGAGGGCGACAACGATGCCTATAGACCAAGCGGGAATCCCGAAAGCGGTGTGGAAGGCGTCTCCGATGGAGTTGGACTGGACCATGTTGCCTATAAAGCCCAGTGCCAGAATGAGGGCTACAGAGAAGAAACCTGCCAGGAATTTACCGAATTTCCCTTTAAATAGATATTTGATATAGTAGACAGGGCCGCCGATAAGCTGGCCGTCCTCTTCTTTCCGGGTCTTTTGGGCCAGTACTGCCTCCGCGTAGATGGTGGCCATGCCGAAGAAGGCGGAAAGCCACATCCAGAAGATGGCGCCAGGTCCGCCGGATGCGATGGCGGTGGCGGCGCCGGCAATATTTCCGGTGCCCACCTGGGCTGCGATGGCGGTGGTCAGCGCCTGGAAGGAGCTGAGGCCGTTTTCCTGATCCTTGCCATGGAGGGAAAAGTTGCCGAAAAGTTTTTTCATGCCTGCGCCAAACTTGCGGATCTGGACAAAGCCCAGCCGGATGGTGAAAAAGATGCCGGTGCCCATCAGCAGGAAAATGAGGGCATAATCCCAAAGCCAGCTGTTAATCAGCTGTACGACCCCGTCCACGCTGTCCATGGCGGACGCGAAGAATTGTGAAATTGCTTCCATACTGATAAATCTCCCCTCTTTTTTCAGAGATTCCAACAAAGCGGGCCATAAAAAAAGAGCTGACATATTTGTCAGCTCCGGAACAACAGACGGCAAAGGGCAGCCCTTAGCCCGCGGTTTTCTCACCTGGGCCTTTCTGCCATTTGACCATAACCCTGTCCTTTTGCCTGAGAGATTCATGGCCAGCGGCCACTTTCACCTTCGGCACCCACCTATATGGGATTCTCCAGAGCGCCATCCAACCACAGTCCTGTCCCCGTCGGGGACGCCTGAGAGTATCATTCCTTCGGCAAGCATTCGCTGTTTTCCTGCGGTTTTCATCTGGCTTTGATCAATTAGCTTCTATCATAACGGAATTTGTAGGATTTGTCAATCTTCACGGGGGCTTTGGTGAATTTTTGCCCTCCCTTTGGTCGGTGGATTTTCGCCGGTTCCAAGGATAAGATGGAAAATAGAGCGGAAAAAGCTGGAGGAAACCCTCTATCGATACCTATTGACTTTTATCCGTTTTCGGACTATAATGCCAGATGCCCGCCTCTGGAAGGAAAGGAGGAGCCGATGGAAAATATGACGAGTGATCCCCTTGCGTTGTTTAACCAGCTTTATAAGGAAATGGATGAGATTTACCATCAATATGCAAAAAGACAGGGGATTTCCGACACAGCCTTGTGGCTGTTATATTCCCTTTATGAAGACGGTGCAGGCTATACCCAAAGGGAGTTATGCTCCGCTTGGCACTATCCGCCCCAGACTATCAATTCCGCCCTGAAAAACCTTGTGAACCAGGGCTACATCCAACTGAAACCGGTGGAGGGCAACCAGAAAAACAAGCGAATCGTCTTGACAGAAGCGGGAAACGAAATGATGCAGGAGATCATTTCTCCCCTTATCCGCGCAGAAAAAAGAACGTTCCAGAGATTAGAAAAGAGTGAAAGGGATGCCTTACTGTCCCTGACCCATAAATATGTGAGTCTTTTGAAAAGTGAAGTCAAATAAACCCTGCATCCCCGCCAGCGTCCAGCGGTTTTGGCAGGGAGAAGCAAAAGATGGTAGGAAAGGAAGGGATTACCATTTATGAGCTCCATCGCATTGTTTGCGAAAACACCGCCGCTGAAGCTATTCTTTTTGGCGTCCATTCCCGGCGCCATCAGTATGTTGGCTTCCGCCCTTTATCAGACCATTGACGGCGTCTTTGTAGGCCAGTTTTTAGGCGCCACCGCTTTTGCGGCCCTGAATCTGGCCATGCCCTTTGTCATTATCAACTTTTCCTTGGCGGATCTGATCGGTGTCGGGTCCTCGGTACCCATTTCGGTCAATCTGGGTAAGGAAAACAGCCGAGAAGCGCACAACATCTTCACCTGTGCCTGTCTGATGATTATAGGAGCCGGCGTTGTCATCGGCGCTATTATGTTTGCGGCGGCTCCTTTACTTATGCGGCTGATGGGCGCGGAGGGCGAGTTTGCCCGGTTGGCGGTACAGTATTTACGGGTTTATGCCTTATGTTCCCCGGTGACCACCATTATCTTTGCGGTTGACAATTATTTGAGGATTTGTGGATATATCCGAGGGAGTATGGGGCTCAATATTTTCATGTCTATGATCAGCGCCGGATTGGAGTTCTTATTCCTGGGCGTATTTCATTGGGGGATCTGGGCGGCAGCTTTGGCTACCTGTTCAGGGATGTGTATCAGCGCTGCCATCGCCTTTATCCCCTTTTTCCGCGGGAAAGCCCTCCTCCGGTTTTGCAAGCCGCGGTTTTCGGGGAAGATGATCCGGCAGATTATCGCCTGCGGAAGCCCTAACTTTTTAAACAACATCGCCGGCAGGATTACCTCCATTCTGATGAACTTTATCCTGGTTCGGCTGGGCGGGGAGACGGCGGTATCGGTTTATGGCATTCTGATGTTCGCCGAAGGGTTTATCCAGCCGCTGCTGTACGGCATGTGCGACTCCCTCCAGCCAGCGGTGGGATACAATTGGGGCGCCCAGAAGTTTTCGCGGGTCCGCGCCATTGAAAAATGCTGCTTTGCAGCGGCTGCTGTTGTTTCCCTGCTGTCGGTATTTGCCATCGCCTTTTTCCCGGAGCAGATCACCAGGCTGTTTGTGGCCAACCCGGGCAACGACATCCTCAACATGTCCATTGGCGCCCTGCGGCTCTTTGGCCTGACCTATGTGACACGGTGGTTCTCCTTTGCCACCCAGAGCTATATGCTGGCTATAGAAAAGCCGCTGCCAGCGTCCCTCATCTCCCTATCCACTGCATTGCTGTTCCCCGTCGTCCTGGTAGGCGCTCTCTGGCCCTTAGGTTTGACGGGTATCTGGATGAATTTCGCGGGGACTTCCCTGCTGGCGGCCATCCTTTCTGCGATCATCCTGAAAAAACTGTGGCATGAGCTAAAAAAGCCGGATGCAGAAAAAACTGTAGCCCCTGAGGGGAATTCCTGATCAACAAGCAGCTGGAAAACGATTGTAAAAACGCCAAGCTCCTATGGGGCTTGGCGTTTTTTACCGGAGGGAAATCCACTACAAAAAAACAAGGCCTTCCATGGGAGCCCATGGAAGGCCTTGTTTATTCATGCTGAAAAAACTGCGTTTTGACAGCTTATTTGTTTGCCTCTTCTACTGCGACAGCGCAGGCAACAGTGGCGCCAACCATGGGGTTGTTGCCCATGCCGATGAGTCCCATCATCTCCACGTGTGCGGGGACGGAGGAAGAACCTGCGAACTGTGCGTCGCCGTGCATACGGCCCATGGAGTCGGTCAGGCCATAGGAAGCCGGGCCAGCAGCCATGTTGTCCGGATGGAGGGTACGGCCGGTGCCGCCGCCGGAAGCGACGGAGAAGTATTTGACGCCGTTCTCATAGGACCATTTCTTATAAGTACCGGCCACCAGATGCTGGAAGCGGGTGGGGTTGGTGGAGTTACCGGTGATGGAAACGTCGACCTTCTCATGTTTCATGATGGCAACGCCTTCCAGAACGTCGTTGGCGCCGTAGCATTTGACCTTGGCTTTGTCGCCGTCGGAGAATGCTTTCTCTTCCACGACTTTCAGCTCGCCAGTGGCGAAGTCATAATCAGTCTTTACATAGGTAAAGCCGTTGATTCTGGAAATGATATAAGCGGCGTCCTTGCCCAGGCCGTTGAGGATAACCCGGAGGGGTTTCTTTCTGGCCTTGTTGGCGGTTCTGGCGATACCGATTGCGCCTTCTGCGGCGGCGAAGGACTCATGTCCTGCCAGGAAGCAGAAGCAGTCGGTCTCTTCTCTCAGGAGCATGGCGCCCAGGTTACCATGGCCGCGGCCCACGTCTCTCTGCTCAGCGACGGAACCGGGGACACAGAATGCCTGCAGGCCCAGGCCGATAGCCTCAGCGGCGTCAGCGGCAACCTTGATACCTTTTTTCAGCGCAATGGCAACGCCCAGGGTGTAAGCCCAGACGGCGTTTTCAAATGCGATGGGCTGTACGCCTTTGACAATGGCGTCAACATCTATACCCTTGCTCAAGCAAAGGTCACGTGCCTCCTCGAGGGATGCAAAGCCGTACTCAGCCAGGCATTTCTCGATTTTGGCCATTCTTCTTTCTTTACCTTCAAACTGTGCCATGTTTGTTACCTCCTTCTTCCTTATTCTTCACGCGGATCAATGTACTTGGCAGCGCCCTCATAGCGGCCGTATGTACCGATCGCCTTCTCATAAGCTTCTTTCGGATCCATGCCATGGCGGATGTTTTCCAGCATGACGCCCAGTTTTACGAATTTGTAGCCGATGACCTCGCCGTTCTCATCCAGAGCGATCTGCAGAACATAACCTTCGGCCATTTCCAGATAACGGACGCCTTTTTCCTTGGTGGAGAACATGGTACCCACCTGGGAGCGCAGACCTTTACCCAGGTCTTCCAAACCGGCGCCGATGGGCAGTCCGCCCTCGGAGAAAGCGGTCTGGCTGCGGCCGTAAGCCAGCTGTTTGAAGATTTCCCGCATAGCTACGTTGATAGCGTCGCAGACCAGGTCGGTGTTGAGAGCTTCCAGCAGGGTTTTGCCCGGGAGGATCTCAGCGGCCATTGCTGCGGAATGGGTCATGCCGGAGCAGCCCAGGGTTTCTACCATGGCCTCTTCGATGATGCCCTCTTTGACATTCAGGGTGAGCTTACATGCGCCCTGCTGGGGTGCGCACCAACCCACACCATGGGAAAGACCGGAAATATCAGAAATCTGATAAGCTTTGACCCATTTTCCCTCTTCAGGAATGGGCGCCGGGCCGTGTTTGGGGCCCTTTGTGACGACACACATTTTCTCAACTTCATGAGAATAGTTCATATCGGTACTCCTTTCGGCTCCACGGGAAATCCCCGTGAACATAGATTTGAACGTCCGGGCCGCTTTCTTGGCCGGTGGTAACAGCGGCTGACGTAAAATTCTCCGTCCGCCATTCTGTACCTGATTCACGGCAAAATATGCCGTTTTTGGACAGAATCGCGTACCTACCTTGTATTATAATATGGGCAGGGGTATTAATCAAGATAAAAACCGGTTAAAATTGTGTCAATCCTGCAAAAATGCTTGATTTCAAGCCGTTTATTCACTGAATGTTCATCCATTCACAGGGGAGCTTGACTATAATGATAATGTTTGCTGGCCGAAGCTTTTGCCTCCAAAAGGGCCCTTCCTCCCGGCGGTTGGCCATGTCCGGGACGGCGCCCGTCGGCCGCGTTTTTCTGCCGTCTGTAGGCCAAAGACGGCTTCGCCCCGGCGTTGACAAACGCCAGGAGGGCGGCTAGAATAGGAAATGCTCACAGGAATCCGGTTTGCACCGTATAAAACGGTGTTTCCAATAGATATTAGAGGTGAAATTACTATGGGTTTTCTGGAAAAAATCTTTGGCTCCTATTCCCAAAAGGAGCTCAAACGGATCAACCCCATTGTGGATAAGGTCATCGCCTTGGAGGACAAATTCAAGGCAATGAGCGACAGCGAGCTGAAAGCCATGACCCCTGCCCTGAAGGAGCGGCTGAAGAACGGCGAGACGGTGGATGACATTCTGCCTGAGGCCTTCGCCACCTGCCGGGAGGCTGCCGACCGGGTGCTGGGGATGCGCCACTTCCCGGTACAGATCGTAGGCGGCGTGGTCCTCCATCAGGGCCGGATCGCTGAGATGCGCACCGGTGAAGGCAAGACCTTGGTGGCCACCCTGCCGGCCTATCTCAACGGCCTGACAGGGGAGGGCGTGCACATCGTCACCGTCAACGACTACCTGGCCCGCCGTGACTCGGAGTGGATGGGCAAGGTCTACCGTTTCCTGGGCCTGTCTGTGGGCCTGATTGTCAACGGCCTCAACAACGAGGAGCGCCGCAAGGCTTATAACTGTGACATCACCTACGGCACCAACAATGAATTCGGCTTTGACTACCTGCGGGACAATATGGTCATCTACAAGACCGACAAGGTCCAGCGGGGATTTCATTACGCCATTGTGGACGAGGTGGACTCCATCCTCATCGATGAGGCCAGGACTCCTCTGATCATCTCCGGCCAGGGAGATAAATCCACCGATCTATACTCTATGGCGGATCAGTTTGCCCGCACCCTCCGCTGCAAAAAGGTCAAGGAGCTCAACGACAAGGAGGAGCAGGAGGACGAGGTAGGAGAAGATTACGACTACATCGTGGACGAAAAGGCCAAGACCTGCACCCTGACCAAAAACGGCATCAAGAAGGCGGAGGCCTACTTTAATGTAGAAAACCTGATGGATGCCGACAACATGACGCTGCAGCATCATATTAACCAGGCCATCCGGGCCCACGGCATCATGCACCGGGATATTGACTATGTGGTCAAAGATGACCAGGTCATCATCGTCGACGAGTTTACCGGCCGTCTCATGATCGGCCGCCGTTATAACGAAGGACTCCATCAGGCCATTGAGGCCAAGGAAGGGGTCAAGGTGGAGCGGGAGTCCAAGACCCTGGCCACCATCACCTTCCAGAACTACTTTAGGATGTACAAGAAACTGGCCGGTATGACCGGTACCGCCCTCACCGAGGAGGCTGAGTTCCGGGAGATTTATAAGCTGGACGTCATCGAGATCCCCACCAACAAGCCCTCCCAGAGAGTCGACCATCCCGATGTGGTCTTTAAGAATGAGGCTGGAAAATTCAACGCCGTCATTGAGCAGATTGTCCAGTGCCATGAAAAGGGCCAGCCGGTGCTGGTCGGTACCATCTCCATCGATAAGTCGGAGCGGCTGGGCAATATGCTGAAGCGCCGGGGGATCAAACATGAAATCCTCAACGCCAAATACCACGAAAAAGAGGCGGAGATTGTCGCCCAGGCCGGTAAATACGGCGCTGTGACCATCGCCACCAACATGGCCGGACGTGGTACCGATATTATGCTGGGCGGTAACGCCGAGTTTATGGCCAAGGCGGAGATGCGCAAGATGGGCCTTCCCGAGGAGCTCATCAGCGAATCCACCGGTTTCTCTGACACAGATAATCAGGAGATTCTGGACGCGAGAAAGACCTTCCAGGAATTAAACGCCAAATATAAAGAAGAGATCGCCGGTGAGGCCGAGAAGGTCAAAGCCGCCGGAGGCCTCTTTATTGTGGGCACCGAGCGCCACGAGTCCCGCCGTATTGACAATCAGCTGCGAGGCCGTGCCGGCCGTCAGGGAGACCCAGGTGAAACCCGGTTCTACCTGTCCATGGAGGACGATCTGATGCGGCTGTTTGGCGGCGAGCGGATGCAGAACATGATGGAAGCCCTCAATCTGGAAGACGACATGCCCATCGAAAATAAGATGCTGACAGGCACCATTGAGTCGGCCCAGCAGAAGGTGGAAGCCCGTAACTTTGGCATCCGCAAAAACGTCCTTCAGTTTGACGACGTTATGAACCGCCAGCGTGAAATCATCTACGACCAGCGTTCCAAGGTGCTGGATGGGGAGGATCTCCACGACAACATTTCGAAGATGATCGAGGCGGTGGTCCAGACCGCTGTGGATCAGTTCATTCCCGATACCGACGACAAGGACGACTGGAATTTAGACGGCCTGCGGGGATATTTCCTCGGCTGGGTGCTGACAGATGATGATCTGAAATACACAGATGACCAGCTCTTCGGCCTGACCCGGGAGGAGCTGGTGAAGGATATCACCGATAAGGCCCGGGTTCTCTATGCCGCCAAAGAGGAGAAACTGGGCAGCGAGCTGATGCGGGAACTGGAGCGGGTTGTCCTTTTGCGGAATGTGGACGCCAAATGGATGGATCACATCGACGCTATGGATGAGCTCAAACGGGGTATTTACCTGCGCTCCTATGCCCAGAAGGATCCGGTCGTGGAATACCGTCTGGAAGGCTTTGACATGTTTGAGGAGATGAACAACTCCATCCGAGAGGATACGGTGAAGATGCTCTTTACCATCCAGGTCAAGACCGAGGAAGCCCCCAAACGGGAGCAGGTAGCCAAACCTACCACTGCTTCCCACGGCGGCGACGGAGACGGCTCCGAGAAAAAACAGCCCATTAAAAAGGGCAAGAAGATCGGCCGCAACGACCCCTGCCCCTGCGGTTCCGGCAAAAAGTATAAGAAGTGCTGCGGCCGCGACGCCTGACCTGCTCTCAGCAGGAGGCCTCCCGGCTGCGGAAGAAAGCTGCCGCTCCAATGATGGCGTCGGAGCAGTGGACTTCTGACGCGAATCGCGGCCAGATTAAAGCTGTGCCGTCTCATCCGCCGGCAGGTATTTGAATATAACAGAAAAAAGGACCGTGGAATTTTCCACGGTCCTTTTTCAGTGACAATGATGTGGCTTATTCACCGAAGATCCGGGCATATTCGCTGTTAATGCGGGCAATTTCCTCATCAGAGAGCTCCCAGTCGGCAGCGGCTACATTCTGCAGCGCCTGCTCCGGAGTGCGCATGCCCACCAAAGCGGTGGAAACCAGATCGTTCTGGGTGGTCCAGTTAATGGCAACCTGTCCCACCGGCACATTGTGGTCGGCGGCGATGGAACGAAGCACCTCTACCAGGGCCATGCACTTGCTCCACTTGGGCTCCTGGAAGAAGTCATAGAAGTTGGCGCGGTTGTCGCCAGGGCCAAATTTAGGCAGTTCTTTATATTTGCCGGAGAGAACGCCGGAGCCCAGGGAACCATAGGTCAGAACGCCCATGCCGTGTTCCTTGGCATAGCGGAGCAGATGCTCCTGATCGCGGTAGATCAGGGAGAACTGGGGCTGAATGCTGACCACTTCTCCAGCTTTGAGGCAAGCGTCCATCTGCTCAGGGCTGAAGTTGGAAACGCCGATGTAGCGAATCTTTCCCTGGTCTTTGGCCTTCATCAGGGTAGCCATAGTATCCTCAAAGGGGGTCTTATAAACCGGTTCCGGCCAGTGGATCTGCATCAGGTCGATGGTATCCACACCCAGACGGGTCAGGGAATCCTCGATTCCCTTCATCAAGGCCTCCGGAGAGCAGTCTTTAATAATCCGTTCGGTGTCAGACCAGCGGATGCCGCATTTGGTGGCCAAAACTACCTTGTCCCGGACGCCTTTGATGGCTTCCGCTACAATTTTTTCCGCATGGCCGTGGCCGTAGGCAGGAGCAGTATCCACCAGGGTCACACCTGCGTCAATGGCGGTGCGGATGGTTTTGATGGAATTGGCGTCATCTACAGCGCCCCAGAAGTCACCGCCGATGGCCCAGGTACCTACGCCGATGACGGAAACATTCAGATCCGTATTTCCCAATCTTTTAAAACGCATGTTTTTTGCCTCCTGTTTTTCAGGTTTCGTTTTTGCAACATCTTTTATTATATCACTTTTTGATAGCAAGACAAGACGCTGCTTCTCTGCAACTTGTACCGGAATTTTCCATTCCAAAGAGGTGGAGATGATAAAAAAGAGCTTCCCATCCTGAGACGGGAAGCTCTTTTGTCGGGTACATTGATTTTAGGCGAAAAGTTCTGTCAACACCCGCTTGGTGTCTTCCAGGGTAAAGATGCCGGGAGTATTCTGGAAATTGGCGTTGCCCTTAAAGCGGGGCAGGTAGTCCTCGATCTGGGGCGGAGTCATCTTTACGTCCATCCGGCTCATTTCCCGGATCAGGCAGAGGAAGGTTTCCATGTGCTGGCCCAGGACGCTTTCAAACCGGGCGTACTTTTGAGGATCGGCTTTCTCAGCCCGGCGGATATACTCCGCCAGGAAGACGGCACAGGCTTTGCCGTGGGAGATGTGATAATCCTCGGTCAGGATATAGCTCAGGGCGTGGCAGAAGGTGGTGCCGGTGATATTGATGACAAGGCCGCCGTAGAGGGAGGCGTAATAGAGCCGCTCCCGGAGGGTGTGGGGGAGATGCTCCCCGCTGTCCCCTTTGTGCATATACAGCTGGATCAGGCTGCCGCCCAGGATGGAGATGGCCCGGAGGGCATAGCTGTCAGAGACCTCGTTGCCATGGGCTGCGAAAAGGCCCTCCACCGAGTGGCACAGGGCATCCAGCGCCGTGCTGACGGTGAAATCATAGTTTAAGCTATAGGTGTATTTGGGATCCCCAAAGGAGAGGGCGGCATAGGTTTGATCGCACTTAAAGCTTTTTTTCTGGCCGGTGGCGTCGTTGGTCAGCACCGAAACGGCTGTCACCTCACTGCCGGTGCCGGCGGTTGTGCCCACCAAAACAAAGGGAAGGGCTTTGTTCTCCCAGCTGCCGTAGATCCCTTCGGGGGGAAGCTGGGGATTGGCGGTAAAGACCGCCACCGCCTTGGCAGCGTCCAGAGGGGAACCGCCGCCGATGCCGATGATGAACTGGGCGCCTATTTCCCGGGCAACACTCCCCGCCTTATGGCAGGTGGAGACATAGGGGTTTTGGGTGACCTCGTCAAAGACCTGATAACCGATGTTTTCCTTTTCCAGGGCATGGATGACGTCATCCAGAGCCCCACAGGCCTTGGCGCTGTGCTTGCCGGTGACAATGAGGCATTTATTCCCTAACTGCCGCAGTTTGCTGCTGTTTTTGAGGACACAGTCCTCCCCGCTGATGACACGGGCCGGCATATACATATCAAAATTCATGGATAACCGATCTCCTCTCTATGGATGGCCTTCGCCCAGCTATGGGCCGAAGACGGGATGTTCCCCTCTATTATAGTCCTTCCCGCCCTGGGAAAGCAAGCTTTGGAGAGGAAAGGACAAAAAAATAGCAGCCAAAGCTGCTATTTTTTCTCGTCCTCCTCAGGCTGATCCTCCCAAGGGGCCGGATAGGGTTCGGTGCGGGAAGGAGCTTCCTCGGTTTCGCCCTCCTCATCATGGGGCTGAGGCGGAGGATAGACCTCCTTGTTTCCCCACTTTCCTATGTGGATGAAAGGAATTTTCACACTTTTGCCGCTGCCCAGATGGATTTCCTGGGGCTCGGCTTCATAGTCTTTGGTACGCCAGGGCATCCCCTGCTTTTCCAGCCGCTTTTCGGTGACGCCCCGGATGATGGAGTAAAGGACGGCAAAGACCGGAATCCCCAGGAGCATGCCGAGAAAGCCAAACTGGCCGCCGGCTAAAATGATAGCTAACAGGGCCCAAAAGGCGGGAAGGCCGGTTTTGCTGCCGGAAATTTTAGGTTCAATAATGTTGCCGTCAATCTGTTGGATGACAACAATAAAGATGACAAAGAAAATAGCCTGAAGAGGGTTGACCATTAAAATAATCAAGGTGGAGATGATGGCGCCGATGATGGCGCCGAAGAAGGGAATCAGGCTGCACACTCCCATAATCACCGCCACCAGCAGCGGATAGGGCCAGCGGAAAAGGCTCAGGCAGACAAAGCAGACCACGCCTACCAGCAGGCCGTCAATGAGCTTGCCGGTGATAAAGCCGATGAAGATCTGATGGCTGTGACGGGCCAAATTGACAGCGCCGTCCATAAATTTCCGGGGCAGGAAGGCATAGAGGACCTTTTTGACCTGGGCGCAAAATTTTTCCTTGTTGACCAGCATATAAAAGGAGACAACCAAACCTAGGAAAAAGTTGGCCAGCCCCGACCCCAGGGAGACAGAGAAATCCAGAACCCTGGGCAGGGCCATGTTGACAAGTTCCAGCGCCTTGGTCATGATTTCTTCGCCCGACATCATAAATTTGGAGACAAGAGCGCTGATTTCCGGCTGTTCAGCCAGGAATCGGTTGACCCAATCGGTGAGCTGATCCACATAGCCGGGAACGCTGCGGGCCAGGCTATAAACGCTGCTGACCAGTTGGGGGAGGATAAAGGAAAAGAGGGTGACCAATACGGCCAAGGCCACCAAATAAGCGGTGATGACGGCCAGATTGCGCTTGAGTTTTTTGTGAGGCTTATTTTTCTCCAGGAGCCGGCCGTAAATCCGCTCGAAAAAGTTCATGGGAGTATTGAGGATGTAGGCGATAAAGAAGCCGATGAAAAAGGGGGTAAGAATGCTGAGCAGCCTTTGAAAGCCGCTCATGATGGAACCTAGATTCCAAAAGAAAAGAAAAATCAGAACACCGGCGGCAAGGACGATGATATTAGAAATGGTCCGGGATGTATATCGATGGTTCCAGCGGAATTTCAACGGATGGAACACCTCACTTTTCGCGTTTTTAGGGACGGCTTGTCCTACTCTATACCACTAGTATAGAGCACTTTGGCTAAAAAATCCAGCG
Organism: Zongyangia acetica; assembly: GCF_038739695.1. Taxonomy (NCBI): domain Bacteria; kingdom Bacillati; phylum Bacillota; class Clostridia; order Eubacteriales; family Oscillospiraceae; genus Zongyangia; species Zongyangia acetica. Next base: position 84,289 of record NZ_JBBEWN010000007.1, read on the forward strand.
AAGGCGGCCAATGTTAAGGAAAGTTTTCATTTTATACATCCTGGGGATACCAGTGACAATTGAAAAAATCCTATTTTTTTGGTATAGTAAATATTATTTATAGTCTCTGCCGCCAGAGGTGGGAGGAAAAACAGAGGATGGGCGGATAAGCCGCTCCAATCAAGGGAAGGTGAGGAAGATGATCCGGGATTTATCCAAGCAAAACAGAAGCTATACCTGCTTTAACCAGAGCGCGGCTGTCCCCTACGAGCTGTTGGAAAGTCTGGTGGACGCCGCCCGGTATGCGCCTTCCTGCCTGAACATCCAGCCCCTGCGGTATGTGATCAGCTGTACCGAGCGGAAGAACCAGAAAATTTTCCCCGCCATCAATTGGAATGTGCTGCTGCGAGGCTATGACGGGCCACGGGAGGGCCAAAAACCCATGGCTTACATTGTGCTCATCGCCGACAAGGGGCTGATGCCGGAAGACGAGATGATGTGGATTGACATTGGCATTTCCGCCCAGACCATGATGCTGGCGGCGGTGGAACAGGGCCTGGGAGGCTGCATGATCGCCAATTTCGACAAGGCGGCCCTGGCCCGGGAGCTGCGGCTGGAAAAATGGTATGACCCGGTGCTGATCCTGGCGCTGGGCAAGCCCAACGAGCGGATCTTCTTAGATTATATCAACCGCACCGACGCCACCGAATTCTACCGGGACCGGGAAGGATACCTTCACATCCCCAAGCGCCGGCTGGAGGATGTGATCCTCCCCTTTGAGCCCAAAGACTAATATGCCCTGCTCCCGGCCCGCAAAATATGCTTTTCTTTTTGCCTGGGCTCGTGTATGATAGGGAAGCAGGTTTTGCAATGCCAACAAGAAGGAATGAGGATATGTACAACTATCTCAAGCGCACCTGGGCCGAAATCGACCTGGACTGCATTTCACATAATGTCAAATCCATCCGGTCCCTCCTGGCTCCGGACTGTAAGCTGCTGGGAGTGGTGAAGGCCGACGCCTACGGCCATGGGGATAAAACCGTGGCTTTGCAGATGCAGCAGGACGGGGTGGATTGGTTCGGCATCTCCAATGTGGAGGAAGGCGTGGGCCTTAGGGAGGCGGGCATTACCGGCCCTATCCTCATCTTTGGCGCCACACCGGTGGAATGGGTGGAGACCCTGGCCAAATACCGGATTACCCAGGCTTTATTTTCCCCCGAATACGCTGTGCAGTTGAGCCAGGCGGCGGTGAAGGCCAGGGTTCAGGTGGATGTTCATGTGAAGGTGGACACCGGCATGACCCGGATTGGTTTCCCCTGTACCGGGGGTATTGACAAAGCGGCGGAGCAGATTGCGGCCGCCTGCTGCCTGCCCCATCTGCACCCTACAGGGATTTTTACCCACTTTGCCGTGTCCGATGAGCTCAGCGATAGGTCGGTGGAGTACACAGAGAGACAGTTTTCCCAGTTCATGGCGGTGGTGGAGGCCCTGGAGCAGCGGGGGATCACCTTCCCCCTGCGTCACTGCTGCAACAGCGCCGGGGTCATCAGCTATCCCCAGATGCACCTGGATATGGTGCGTCCGGGCATCATCTGCTACGGCCTGAAGCCTTCCAACGAGCTGCGCCGGGATCTGGACCTGCGCCAGGCCATGAGCCTCAAATCCATCATCTCCATGGTCAAGGAGATCCCTGAGGGGACCACCGTCAGCTATGGGCGGAAATTTACAAGCGCCCGGCCCTCCCGGATTGCCACCGTGCCCATCGGCTACGCCGACGGCTACAACCGGATGCTGGGGGGCAGGGCCTATGCCCTGGTCCGGGGGAAGAAGGCGCCGGTGGTGGGCCGGGTATGCATGGATCAGATTATGCTGGACGTCACTGACATCCCCGGTGTACAGGATGGGGATGTGGTCACCCTCCTGGGCCGGGACGGCCAGGGCAATGAGATCGACATCAATGAGGTAGGAGCATTGTGCGGCACCATTGGCTATGAGGTGGTCTGCCTCATTGGAAAGCGGGTGCCCCGGGTCTATCTGAAAGACGGCAAACAGGTAGGGGTGGTGGATTACATCAACCCTTACCGAAAATAAGAGAATTTCCCACAGAAAACCCCGCCCTCCTTCGGGAGGGCGGGGTTTATTATCTTTAGGTAGCGGAGCCCTGGAACCCTTCAGGATAGGCCAGCAGGGCCATCACCTCTAGCTCCTGCATCATCCGCTTGCTCTGCCGTTCAAAAAGGAGCATGTCCACCTGGTAGACGGCGTTGTTTTTGACAGCGTTGGAATTTTGATAGAGGGGGCAGAGCTTGACCAGCTCCACATCCACCGATTTGTCCACAAACAAGATATCGGGGTTGGTCTGTTCCACCTCGTCAGCGGCGAGGGCCCACCCGGTGGAATCCTCCGCCAGATTCACCAGGCCCATCTGATGGAGGATATCCCCGGCGAAGGTGTCTCCGGTGGCCACAGTGTTGTCCAGCATCCGGATCAGGTAGCAGCTCTTCCCCGCCCGCTTAAGGACGGTGCGCAGCTCGAAAATCCGGGTGGCCATGATGGAGTAGAGGTCTACCCCCTTCTGTGCTCCGGTGACCCGGCCTCCCAGGACAGCGCCCAGGGTCTGATAAACCCGGCGGAGATCCCACAAAGAATCAGCCGGGGGAATTTTTACCACCACAATCCCCATCCGCTGGATTTGGGCAAGATCGTCTTCCAGCAGGCCGGAGGATACAAGGAGGTAGTCGGGGGAGATTTCCTCCAGCTGCTCCAGATCAGGGGTGCGGATGGATCCCACCGCGGGGAGATCGGCAGTCTGAGGGGGATAATCACAGCTGTCGCTGACCGCCACCAGCTTATCCCCATACCCCAGGGTATAGACGATTTCGGTGAGGGAGGGGGAGAGGGAAGCCACCCGGAGCGGTTCGCTCCGGACCACGGTGCTTTCATCTACCTCATAGGGATATTCCTCTTGGGAGGAGGTGGTGGGAGGAGCCGCCGTTGAGGAGGAATCTTCTTCGGGATTATTACAAGAAGTAAAGTTAATTAATAAAATGACGCAAAGTAATATATTGACTAACCGTTTCACAGGACACCTCCTTGTCAGCTGCTCCACTGGAATGACAGAATTTCCTAGCCCCTAACAGGCGGAAATAGAAAGGATAAATATGGCTGGAAGGTGGAACCCATCGGTTGCTGGTGGGCCACGAAAGCGCCTCCAAAGAGGGGCGCTAAAAAAGACACAACACCTACCTAGGCATATGGTATTGTTTCTTATTTTACCCTCCTCTTCCTATAGTGTCAATTTCTTTCCCTTTTTTTGCCTTTTTCTGCAAATGGGGCGGGGCTGAAAAAAGAGTTGACGGGGCGCCGCCCACAATCGTATAATTATTTACAACTTTAACTGTCGAAAATAATCCTGGCTTCACAGGTTTTGGATGGGCCTTGCCCGATTTGCGCCTGTTGAGAGCTGGAAAACGGCAGCAGGAAAGAGAGGAATTGCAGATGAGAATGACAGGTGCCGCAGCTATGGTAAAATGTTTGGAGAACGAGGGCGTATCTGTCGTATTCGGCTATCCAGGGGCCACCATCTGCCCGTTTTACGATAGTCTGTCCCATTCCTCGGTCCGCCATGTGCTGGTGCGGCAGGAGCAGAATGCGGGACATGGGGCCAGCGGCTATGCCCGCATTTCTGGAAAGGTGGGGGTGTGCGCCGTCACCTCCGGGCCCGGAGCCACCAACCTGATTACCGCCCTGGCCACCGCCTATATGGATTCTATCCCCATGGTGGCCATTACCGGCCAGGTGCAGAGCGACCTTTTGGGCCGGGATGTGTTCCAGGAGGCTGACATTACCGGCGCGGCGGAACCTTTTGTGAAACATAGCTACCTGATTAAGGACGCCACCCAGATCCCACGGATTTTCAAGGAGGCTTTTTATATCGCTTCCACCGGGCGGCCGGGGCCGGTGCTCATTGATGTGCCCATTGACATTCAGAATACAGAAATTGAATTTTCCTACCCCTCCGGCGTCAGCATCCGGGGATATAAGCCCAACACCAAGGGGCACATTGTCCAGATGAAACGGGTGGTGGACGCCATTATCCACAGCGAGCGGCCGGTCATCTGTGCCGGCGGCGGGGTGATTGCGGCCGGCGCCAAGCGGGAGCTGCGGGAATACGCGGAGAAGTGCGGGATCCCGGTGGTGTCCACCATGATGGGCATCGGGGTCATGGCCTCCGGCCATCCCCTGTACCTTGGGATGCTGGGAACCCATGGCACCTGGGCGGCCAACCGGGCCATTGACGCCTCCGACCTATTGATTATCATCGGCGCCCGGGTGGGGGACCGGGCGGTAGCCACTCCCGGCGTTTTGGAAAAGCGGACCCGGGTGATCCATATCGATATCGACCCGGCGGAGATTGGGAAAAATATGGGCACCGCCATCCCCCTGGTAGGGGATGCCAAGCACATCCTCCACCACCTCTACGACATGACGCCGGGCACCGACTTTTCCCAGTGGCTGGTCCAGGTCCGCCAGTGGCGGGAGGAGGTTTCCTTTGACCTGGAGGACCGGGAGGGATATATCAATCCCCGGCAGCTGATTCGCCAGCTTTCCGCCGCCCTGCCCGATGACGCGGTGGTGGTCTCCGATGTGGGACAAAACCAGATTTGGACGGCCAACAACATCAATGTCCGGCCGGGAGGCCGTTTCCTCACCACAGGGGGGATGGGCACCATGGGCTATTCCCTGCCGGCGGCAGTTGGGGCCCAATTTGCCGACCCGGGCCGGGCGGTAGTGGCGGTCTGCGGAGACGGCGCCTTTCAGATGCAGATGATGGAGCTGGCCACCATCTGCCAGGAGAATCTGTCGGTAAAGGTTATCCTGATGAAAAACGGCAGCCTGGGGATGATCCGGGAGCTGCAAAAGAATTTATACCATGGCAACTATATGGCTGTAGGGCTGGAGGGCGGACCGGATTACATCAAGATTGCGGGGGCCTATGGCATAAAAGCCGCCAGTATCCGGGAGCAGAGCCAGGCGGAAGAGGCCATCCAGGAGATGCTTCGCCATCCGGGCCCCTATCTGCTTCAGTGCCTGGTCCGGCCGGACGAGCCTTCACACTAAAGAAAGGACGGAAGAGAAGATGAAGCATACCATTTCAGTCCTGGTGGAAAACCACTCCGGCGTCCTTTCCCGGGTGTCGGGGCTGTTTTCCCGGCGGGGCTTTAACATTGACAGCCTGGCGGTGGGAATCACCGAAGACCCCACCATTTCCCGGATGACCATCGTGGTGGAGGGAAACGACTACACGGTGGAGCAGGTGGAAAAGCAGCTCAATAAGCTCATCGACGTTATCAAGGTCCGCACCATCCCCGAGGAGGAGCTGGTGACCCGGGAACTGGTCCTTTTTAAGATCCAGACCGAGATTTCCCAGCGCAGCGAGGTAATGGACCTGTGCAAGATTATGGGGGCCAAGATCATCGACATCTCCCGCTCCACTCTGACTGTGGAGATGACCGATACCGCCGAGCAAATCGCCCTGCTGGAGGATCTGCTCACCCCCTACCGCATCCTGGAGGTGGCCCGCACCGGCCTGATCGCCGTGCAGAAAGGGGCACTGACCATCAACAAAAAATAAGCGCCGTGTTTAGCGTAAAAAAACCGTGCCTTCCCGGGCACGGTTTTTTTATTCGTCGGATAAAGTTTGCGAGAGGGCAACAATTTCTGAGAGCTGGCCGGTGTCCTCCACGTCGTAATAGGTGGTGAGGAAGGAAAGGAAGGGAACGTGATAATACAGGCTAAAGCGGTTGTTCACCTCTGAAATAAATTCCATCCGCCCAGGCGCCTCCACCTCAATAATGGTGTTGCCCAGGGTCCTGGTCTCATCCAGGGAGATGTGCCGCTGGAAGGAAAGGGCCTGGATCTCCTCCATCAAGGCGGCCACATGGGCAGGGTCGGTGACCTCCCAATAGTCATCCCCATGGCGGACCGAAATCCGATAGACGTCGGCAACCCGCAGGGACAGGGCGTCCTCTCCCGAAAGCTGGTCGTCTAAGGCGTAGGAGATAATGGGAATCAGGGTTAACAAAAGCAGTACGACGGCGGCGATCATCCAAATTTTGCTGCGCGGCTTTTCTGCCATCTCCGTTACCCTCCCCAATATCACTCCACGAAATGCACCTGTTTTTATCTATTTCGATACTACAACTATTATATTATAAAATAGTAAAGAGTGCAACTGGAGAAGAGGGCCGGCGTCAGGAAAAATCAGCCTCCAAGCCGGATTCCTTTTCAAACTGGTCAAAGATAAAGTCGAGCATATCGCTGGACATCTGAAAGGCCTCCTTCACCTTGGAAAGGGACAGGTCCAGAGGGATGTCGGCGGGATACCGGGTCTCAATGTAGCACCGGTTGAGCTTGGCCGATTGAGAAAGCCACCGGGCAAAGGTCCCGTCCAGCTTCACCGCCTGTTTGCAAAGCCAGGTCAGGTTGTGACCGTCCACCAGATTGCCGGTGCGGAAGAGGATATAGCCTTTGAGCCCCTTCTCGATGGCCTGTTGGCAGTGGAAAGCGGAAAGATTGTAGCACCGCTCATTCTGCATCAGCAGTTCAGCGGCGGCCATATCGTCCTCGGCCTGGTTGAACCAGTCGTAATACCGCCGGGAATCCCGGGGATTAATTCTTCGCCTACCCATCGATCACACTCCCTGTCTGCGCGATCCGCCAGGCAAAGGAACCCTCACAATTTTTCAGATGGTTCCACTGGGCGGGGGTGTAGATGAGCAGGTCAAAGGGGATATCGCAGTCGATGGTCAGATAGAGCTGGCGCTCTACCTCCGACGGACGCCGGGTGTCCAGGATAAGACAGAGTTTAAAGGAGGTGGTCTCCCCGGTCACGGCATGCTTTTCGTTGTAAAGGATGATCTGCTCTACCGGATATCTCTGGCGGATACTATCCGCCACCTGTTGAATGATAGGGCTGCACTGCATAGAAAAGACTCCTTTTTAAAAGATGGGGCAGTCTATGCCCGGATGGGAAGGTTAATCCAATTCGTCCAAGGTCAGATAGAACCCTGCCATGAACTCGTCCAAAAAGATGTCGGCCTCCGGAAGTTGATAGGCGCGGATGGCCTTTTCTGTGGAGACCTTGGCCTTGGAAAATTCAGAGTTGGAGGCTTTTTCCTCCTCTACGCATTTGATCAGGGCGCAGATTTTGTCCGCCGCCTTAACCAACCGGAGCAGGTAGCCATCCTCTTGGGGCGGGAAGAAGATGGCCTCATAATCGGGGCGCAGATCCTCCGGCAGCATGGAGAGAAGCTTTTTTCCAGCCACCTGCTCCACCTGCTGATAGGCCTGCCGGATGGCGGGATTATAGTATTTGACGGGGGTGGGCAGATCCCCGGTGAGGATTTCCTCCGCGTCATGGTAGAGGGCCAGGACGGCGGCCCGGTTTCCGTCCAGGTTTTTGTGAAGCCGGCGGTTGCCGATGACGCACAGGGCGTGGGCGATGACAGCGGCCATGAGGCTGTGTTCGCTGAGGTTTTCCTGGCGGGTGTTGCGCATGAGGGCCCACCGGTCAATATATTGCATTCGGGAAATCATGGCGAAGAAATTTCCCTTTCCCATAAAGATCGCCTGCTTTCTCTGAAGATTGCTTCCCGCCGGCCCCCTGCTGGCATGCTGTCGGGGCAGGGCGGAATATGTTGGGTGATATTGTTTTCAGTATACCTGATCCCACAGGGGTTTTCCACCGCCGGGCTTAATTTTTTATGACTTTTTCAGGCCCATGCTGACCGGATGGGTAAATTGTGGTATAATAACCCAGAAGCGGCAGTTTTGCTGCTAAGGCAAAATCGGCGCCAAAATAAAGAAATACGCATTTTTTCATAGATTTTATGACACTGAGAAAGAAAAGAAACAGGCGGTGAAACCCATGGATTTGGTACAGAGTTTGGAGAACGGCTCCACCAAAAAGTATAAACAGGCGTTTTTTCTGGCCCTTCTGACGGCGGCGGTGATGTTTCTGCCCTACGTCATTATGGGCGGCGGATACTTTACCTTCTACGGGGATTTTAATGTCCAGCAGATCCCCTTTTATAAGCTGGCCCATGAGGCCATCCGCTCCGGGGATATCTTCTGGAACTGGTATACCGATCTAGGGGCCAACTTTATCGGCTCCTACAGCTTTTACCTTCTCATGAGCCCCTTTTTCTGGCTGACCCTGCTCTTCCCCACCAGCTTTGTTCCCTACCTGATGGCGCCTTTGCTGGTGCTGAAATTCGCCTGCGTCTCTCTGACAGGGTACGCTTTTATCTCCCGGTTTGTCCGCAACCAGAATTACGCCCTGGTGGGCGGATTGCTCTATGCGTTTTCCGGCTTTGGCATCTATAATATCTTTTTTAACCATTTCCATGAGGCCATGGTCTTCTATCCCCTGCTCCTCATCGCCCTGGAGGAGTTTGTCCTCCACGACCGCAGAGGGGTTTTTGCCCTGGCGGTAGCGGCCAACGCCATTGTCAACTATTGGTTCTTTATCGGGGAAGTAGTCTTTACCATCCTCTACTTCTTTGTGCGGCTGACAAGCCCCAGTTTCCGGTTGAGCTTTCAGCGGTTCCTCTGGCTCTTTTTCGAGGCGGTGCTGGGGATGGGCCTGGCCCTCTTTATCTTCCTGCCCTCGGTGCTGGCCATCCTGGGCAACCCCCGCACCGGTACCGACTCCCTCCTCTCGGGGTGGAACCTGTGGCTTTACAGCCATCCCCAGCGCTACTGCGGGATCATCCAGTCCCTGTTCTTTCCGCCGGATCTGCCTCCCGCCCCCAACTTTTTCCCCGACCACGGCGGGAAATGGTCCTCCCTTTCGGCATGGCTGCCCTTGTTTAGTATGTCGGGGGTCTTGGCCTACCTGCTCTCGGTGAAGAAAAACTGGCTGAAACGGATGCTCTGCATCTGCCTGGTCATGGCTCTGGTGCCGGGCTTTAACGCCCTGTTTATCCTGTTAAACAACTCCTATTACGCCCGCTGGTTTTACATGCCCGTCCTGCTGATGGCTTTGGCCTCCGCCAAGGCTCTGGACAGTCCCCAGGTGGACTTTATGCGTGGGATGAGGTGGACCGGGATCATCTCCCTCATCATCGCCGTTCCGGTGGGGCTCACCCCCCAGAAGGTGGATGGGGAATGGCGGATCGGCCTTGCCGCTGATGCCGGCCAGTTCTGGGCCTATGTGCTCATGGCGGCGGTCTGCTTTGTGGTGTGCTATCTGATTATGCATCACTACCGGAAGGATCCCCGGTTTATCGCTTTCCTCCTCAGCGGGGTCATGGGGGTGAGCGCCTGCTTCGGAATGATCTATCTGGGCATGGGCTATTTCAGCACCAACGGCGGGGAGATTGTAGAGACCGCCATCCAGGGGCGGGATCAGCTCCAGCTGCCGGAGGATGACGCCTTCTACCGCAGCGATTTTTACGAGACCACCACCAATCTGGGGATGTTCTGGCATCTGCCCAACATCCAGGCCTTCCACTCCATTGTGCCGGTTTCCCTCATGGAGTTTTACCCGGAGGTGGGGGTAACCCGGGATGTTTCCTCCAAGCCGGATATCTCCCTGTATGCCCTGCGGGGGCTCTTTTCGGTCAAATATCTTTTTGCCGACCAGGACGCGGAAGAGGCGCCGGATCTTCCCGGCTTTGAAAAGGTGGACAACCAGTTAGGGCACGATATCTACGAAAGCCAGTATTTTGTACCCATGGGCTTTGCCTATGATTACTATATCGACGACACCGCTTTTGAGACCTGCACCGAGTCCAAACGCTCCAACCTGCTGATGCAGGCGCTCTACCTGACCGACGAGCAGATCGCGGAGTATGGGGATATATTGGAGCCGCTGCCCAACAGCGCCTTCCCTGACCTTACCCGGGAACAGTATCTGGAGGACTGCCTGGACCGGCGCTCCATGAGCTGTGACACCTTTGAAATCGACAACCGCGGCTTTACGGCCACGGCCAATCTGGACAGGGAAAACCTGATGTTCTTCAGCGTCCCCTACGACGACGGATGGAGCGCCACCGTCAACGGGGAACCGGTGGAAATCGAACAGGTGAGCATTGGCTTTATGGCGGTGAAGGTGCCGGCAGGCCCCTGTGAAATCCGCTTTGAATATGTGGCGCCAGGGTTGATTCCGGGCCTTGGGGTGACAGGGGCCAGCATCCTGGTGCTGGCGGCCTATCTGCTGTGGGTGCGCCGCAGCAAAAAGCGGGTCTCCGCCCAGGCGCTGGCAGCGCCCCGGCCGGGGGAAATCATCCCGGCGGCGCAGGACTGGGAAGACCTTTTGGAGGATTGCGATGAAAGAGATTCCGGCGAAGAGAATCCGCCGGATCAGGAGAAGAAATAAAAGAAAGGCGTGAAGAATGTGACAAGCCCGGTACTCTATATTGTGGTGCCCTGCTATAACGAGCAGGAGGTGCTCCACGAAACGGCCAAACGGCTGACCGCCAAGCTGGAAAGCCTGATGGCCCAGCGGAAAATTTCCGGCGACAGCCGGATGCTCTTTGTCAACGACGGCAGTAAGGACGCCACCTGGAGCATCATTGAGGAACTGTGTCAGGAAAATAGCTATGTCTGTGGCCTGAAGCTCTCCCGGAACAAGGGGCATCAGAACGCCCTGCTGGCGGGGCTGATGACCGCCAAAGAGCTGTGTGACTGCGCTATCTCCATGGATGCGGATCTCCAGGACGACATTGAGGCGGTGGATGGCTTCCTGGAAAAATTCCAGGAAGGCTGCGACGTGGTCTACGGCGTGCGCAGTAAGCGGGATACCGACACCTTCTTTAAACGGAGTACGGCCCGGGGCTTTTACAAATTCATGAAGGCCCTTGGGGTGGATATTGTGGAGGATCATGCGGATTACCGCCTTATGAGCCGGCGTGCGCTGGAATCCCTCTCCCAATTTGATGAGGTCAACCTGTTTCTGCGGGGGATCGTTCCCCTCATCGGCTATCAAAGCGGGATTGTCACCTATGAACGCCACGAACGCTTTGCCGGGGAATCCAAATACCCCCTCAAAAAGATGATCGCCTTTGCCTTTGATGGAATTACCTCCTTTAGCGTCAAGCCCATCCGGCTCATTGCCACCATCGGCTTTGTCATCTTCTTTGTCTCCATTCTGGTGCTCCTCTATTCCTTGATCGTGTGGCTGATGGGACATACCGTCCCGGGATGGACCACCCTGGCCGCGTCCATCTGGCTCATCGGCGGCATCCAGCTGCTCTGTTTGGGTGTCATCGGGGAGTACATAGGTAAAATTTATGGTGAGGTCAAGCATCGGCCTCGGTATATTATCGAAACGTTTTTAAAACAATAGACCAGAGAAAAAGGGCGTCGGACTCGTAGTCCGCCGCCCTTTTTAAACCAACAACGACATCATATTGACATCGTTTTATAACAGAAATATAATAGATTCGATATCATAAAAAACGCAACTGCTGCTGGTTTAGCCACTGCAATCCGGCAACCTCTAGCGCTTTATTATAGGAGCACAGCAAATCTTCGATGACCTCATAAAAATGTATGGTCGATAGTTCCAACTCATTGAATCGCTGTGCAATTTTTTCCGCCATCTGGCGGTTGGGAAAAAGGCCCTCAACTTTCTCACCGGTTACTGCATGAATGCTAAAGCAACCGTTGGATGGGCTTTTCACCACGTAGTACCTGTTCATCCCATGGCAACTCCTTTACAATTTGTATATTTTGATTATAAAGAAACGGTTGGTATTGTCAAGGGCTGTTTGTGAAAAACAAAAGAAATATAGGGATTTTTTACCATAAACGGATAATTGAGGAGGGATTATGATGAAATCGTGCATGGTAGAAAAGCTCATTTATCTAAAAAAACGGGACAGGATGACGACCCGGGAGCTATCGAGAAAGAGCGGGATACCCATCGGTACCCTGAACAAAATTTTATGCGGGGAAACCAAGCGGCCGTCTTTGAGCAGTGTGGAACGGTTGGCGGTGGCTTTCGATGTAGCGGTGCGCTATTTGATGGACGACGATGTTCCGGTGGAATGCGCTGAGGGCGCGGTGACGGCGCTGGCGGAAAAGTACGACTTTTATGCCATCAGTGAGAGGGAACGGCTATTGGTAGAAAGATTCCGATGTTGCACCTCCCGAGAAAAAGAGGTAGTAGAGCGGCTGGCGGGACAGCTGCAGCAGGTCAGGGGAATGGGAGAAAAGGCCGGGAGCAGGCGGCTTCCGGTATATTTGGCAGCGGCCGCCGGCGGACAGGGCGTGGCCATAGGCGCGGCGCTGGTGGAGGAAATGCTCATCCAGGACGACAACATCTCCCGCCAATCTGATTTTGTGGTCCAGGTCATGGGTGATGCCATGGCGCCTCTTTACAACAAAGGGGATCTGCTGGGGGTCCGGCAGGGCGAGGCGAAGCACAACCAGATCGGCGCGTTCCTCCTCAATGGGGAGGGCTTTGTGCGAAGATATTTTCACAGCAAGGGCGTTACCAAGCTGATCTCCATCAACCGAAAGGTGCCGATTATTCAGGTGGACGACGGCGACGACTTATACTGCATGGGCGTCGTGGTGGGGATTGTCCGCCGCGCTTCAGGGAAAGAGATGCCGATGTCCGTCAAAAAAATCCGCACTCTGGACCATGAGCCCATGGAACGGTAACTCCTATCATATCCGATAAAAAAAGCACCGGCCTAGCCGGTGCTTTTTAGATTCTCTTATTTTACCTGGGCAAATTCCAGTTCTTCGCCGTCGGGACCGGAAATTTTAAAATACCGGTTGGACTTGGGGGCGAACATATCATTGGATTCGATGCCCTGGGTGGTAATTTTGTATCCTAAGGAAACAGCCTCTTCATAGGCGGCGTCAATGTCGTTGGAGACAAAGGCAATGTGGTCGATAATGCCGATGGGTTTCTGGGAAAGGTCGTCATGGCGCTGATAGATTTCCATGGTACATCCATTGTTCTCCAGCATGCAGGATTCTTCCAGCATAACGACTTCTTTAAAGCCGAGGCTCTTATAGAATTCCACGGATTTTTTAAAGTCTTTCACAGGCAGACCGATGTGGGCCAAACCGACGGGATTATTTTTCATAATACACACACCTCTTTTATAAAAATAGTGAAAACGCCTGTCTCTATTATAGTTGTCCCCACAGGGAATTGCAAGGAAAGGACCTTCAGAAAATCTGACGGATCTCTTGGTGAAAATCACAGAAAAGTCCAGATAAAAGATTGTTTAAGAGTTGTTCGTTGTTTGGCCATAAACGGCGGTTTTGTTTACAAAATGAATGATTTACTTTCATTCGCTATTCAGTTTCCATTCAAAAAACTGTCACTTGGCCTGGTTATACTATAAAACGTAATCAGGAACAGAAGAAACAACCAATATCAAATGACAAAGATAATGAATATAAATGAGGAGGAACCTGTTATGTATGACGACAGAAATAATGAGGAGAACAGTTTGTTTGAATTTTTACGGGAAGAAAATAAGTTCCAACAGGAAAAAGATAATGAGGCCCCATCCGATTCCCAACAGACCAGCGCATCCGGTTTCGCACCCCAGCCGGATGACAGTCAGACAACTTACGGCGGCGCCACACCGGAAACCGGTTGGACCATGTCGGACGCACCTTCCGGCCAGCAGGATGGTGGAAGCGCCGGACGCAGCACCGATTGGTATGCGTCCCAGCCGAGACAGGCGCCAAAGGAGAAAAAACCGAAAGCGCCTAAGGAGAAAAAGCCATCCCGTCCCATGACGATGAAGGCGGCGGCTTTTATCCTGGCCGCAGGAGTTGTGGTCTCAGCCGCTGCGGGCTTTGGCGGTGGATATCTCTCCGCCAGCCTACGGCAAGGGTCAACGGCACAGACCAACAGCGGAAGCACCTCCGCACCGGCCTCTACCGTCAGCGCCGATACCGGCAGCTTGACAGTACAGCAGGTGGTGGAAATGACCCAGAATTCTGTGGTAGAGATTACCACAGAAAGCGTGACCAACGGCGGATTCTTTATGGAGCAATATATTTCCTCCGGCGCCGGCAGCGGTGTCATTATCTCGGAGGATGGATATATCATCACCAATAACCACGTCATTGAGGACGCCAACACAGTGACCGTCCGGCTGAAAAATGGGGATACCTATGATGCGAAGTTGGTGGGCACCGATCCTGAGACAGACGTAGCCGTCATCAAGATTGACGCCGAGGGACTGACTCCCGCAACCTTAGGAGATTCCGACACCCTTCAGGTGGGCCAGACAGCCATTGCCATCGGCAATCCTCTGGGCCAGTTGGGCGGTACCGTTACCAACGGTATCATTAGCGCTCTGGATCGTGAGATCACCCTGGATGGAGAGACCATGAACCTGCTGCAGACCAACGCAGCCATCAACCCTGGCAACTCCGGCGGTGGACTTTTTAACGACAAAGGCGAACTAATCGGCTTGGTGGTGGCAAAATCCACCGGTGAAAATGTGGAAGGCTTGGGCTTTGCTATCCCCATCAATGATGTCAAGGAGGTTTTAGACAGCCTGATCGACTATGGCTATGTAAGAGGCCGTTTTGAGCTGGGCGTCACCACCATTGATATTACCAGTGATGAGGCGCAGGCCAGATACCGTGTTGATCAACAGGGCGTCTATGTCCAGCAGGTTAATGTAGATGGAAATGCGGCTTTAGCCGGTATGCAGGCAGGCGACCGGATCGTATCGGTAGACGGCACTGCTATTGAAAGCGGCTCTCAGCTTAAGGAGATCATCCAGAGCCACACCGCTGGCGATAAGATCACAATTGTAGTGGAAAGAAACGGCCAGCAGGTGTCTCTTGCAGTGACGCTGGCGGAAACCACCTATAACTAAGGTGAATAAGATCCGGCAGGATGAGGCAATATATTGATAGATGAAAAGCAAAGGCCAGGGGATGAAACCATTGCGGTGACATATTGATTCCCCACAAACTGGCCGACTTGATTGAGCGTACTTCGAAAGAATACTTCTTCTTCTCAAAATATTCTCCAAACACAAAGAGCCGGTCCTTCGGGACCGGCTCTTTGTGTTCAAAAGGCTCCAGCACTGTTATCTCGTGCTGGAGCCTTTTGCCTTACTGATCCGCGGTATCCAGATTAAGCCGAAGCGCCTCCTCCGCCAGCCGTTGGGCGTCGGCAAACTCCCGGAGGGAGCCTGCCATCCGCCGCAGGGAAGCGGCTCCCCGCAGCCCGTGCATGTAATAGGCACAGTGGCGCCGGGCCTCCCGCATGGCGGTGTATTCCCCTTTGTACTCACAGGCCAGCTGCATCTGATGAAGCATGGTTTCCATCTTCTGGGGCAGATCGGGCTCGGGCAGAACGGTGCCGTCCTCGAAATACCGCCGGATCTGGGCGAAGATCCAAGGCCGGCCCAAAGCGCCCCGGCCGATGGCCACACAGTCGCAGCCGGTTTCCTCATACAGAGCCAGGGCCCCTTCCAAGCTGGTCACATCTCCGTTGCCAAAGACGGGGATGGAGACAGCCTCCTTGACCTGGCGGATGATGCCGATATCCACAGGCGGGGAGTACATCTGCTGCCGGGTCCGGCCGTGGATGGTGAGGGCGGCGGCTCCCGCCCCCTCCAAAATCTGAGCAAACTCCACGGCGTTGACATGCTCCTCGTCCCAGCCCTTCCGGAATTTGGCTGTCACCGGCACCGGAACTGCCTTCACCACGGCGGCCACAATCTCCCCGGCCAGCTTCGGGTGCTTCATCAGGGCGGAGCCTCCGCCGTTGCCCGCCACCTTGGGGGCGGGGCAGCCCATGTTGATGTCGATGATGTCGGGGTCAAATTCCATGGCCCGCCGGGCGGCTTCGGCCAGGGTGGCGGGTTCGTCCCCGAAGAGCTGGACCGCCATAGGCCGCTCCCTGTCGGTGACGGTGAGCAGGGACTTGGTCTTTCTGTCCGAGTAGGTCAGTCCCTTGGAGGAGGCCATTTCCCCCACCACATAAGCGCAGCCAAACTCCTTGCACACCTGCCGGAAGGCGCGGTCTCCCACCCCGGCCATGGGGGCCAGGGTAGCGGTTTTATCGATTTTCACGTTGCCGATGGTGATATATTCCATGGATAGTCTCCTTTGTTTGATGCGTAAAATTAATTCTAGCAAATTTGTGGGAGAGGTGCAACAAATGTGGTATAATATCTTTCGTATGGGCACCATTTCTACCCAAGAGGTAAATAGGCGGCGAAATCGAGAGCTTGCCCGGCCGCAGATGAGGTGAAGCTATGAAATTACTGGCAGTGGATTCCAACAGCATTCTCAACCGGGCCTTTTATGGCATCCGGCTGCTTTCGAATAAGGACGGCGTTTATACCAACGCCATTTTTGGGTTTGTCAATATCCTGCTCAAACTCATGGAGGACGTGAAACCGGATGCGGTGGCCTTTGCCTTCGACCTGAAGGCCCCCACCTTCCGCCATCTCATGTTTGACGATTACAAGGCCAACCGAAAGGGGATGCCGGAGGAACTGGCGGTCCAGCTGCCTTTAGTCAAGGAGCTGCTGGCCGACCTGGGCTATAAAATTGTGGAAAAAGAGGGCTACGAAGCCGACGACATCCTGGGCACCCTGGCCCAGCACTGCAAAAACGATGGGGACGAGTGCGTCATCGCCACCGGGGACCGGGACTCCCTTCAGCTGGTGGGAGATGGGGTCACGGTGCTGCTGGCCGCTACCAAGATGGGGAAAGCGGAATACACCGTCTACGGCCCCGAGGAGGTCAAAGCCAAGTACGGCGTCACCCCCAAGCAGTTTATCGATGTCAAAGCCCTCATGGGGGATACCTCCGACAACATTCCCGGAGTGGCCGGCATCGGGGAGAAGACCGCCACCGATCTGATCTCCCGCTTTGGGAGCATTGAGTATATCTTTGAGCACTTTGAGGAAATCGAATTAAAACCCGGCGTCCGCAAGAAGCTCCAGGACGCCCAGGGCATCGCTCAGATGAGCAAGATCCTGGCCACCATCGACGTGGATGCGCCGGTGAAGTGCGGAGCCAGCTGCTATGTCCGGGGAGAGCCGGACGAAGGAGCCGCGGTGCGGCTTCTCTCCAAGCTGGAGATGTATTCCACCATCCAGCGGCTGGGGCTGCGGGCTGAAGCGGTCTCCGCGCCGGCGCCAAAGGAGCGGACGGAAGAAGCGTCGGTGGCCTCCATCCCTGTAGAGGAGCTGGACGCCGCCGCGTTAAAGACGCTGTTGGGAGAGGCAGAGCCTTTCTCCCTCTGTGTACGGAGTCAGGGGGAAGAAATCACCGAAGCCTGGGCCGCCACAGCTGAAAGGGTTTATCACACCGAGGACACCGCCTCCATCGATCAGATTTTGCAGGCGGATCAGGTGAAAATCATCACCGACAATGGCAAGACCCTCCATCACCACGCCATCAGCCGGGGCTACAGGGTGGACAATCTGGCCTTTGACGTTTCCCTGGCCGCCTATCTGCTCAGCCCCACCTCGGCAAGCTATGACCTGACCATGCTTTCCTCCCAGTACGGCGCCAAGGTGCCCCTGCTGACCGGGGAGCGCAAAGACGAGCGGGGGGCCCTGGATGCCGCCATGACCTTG
The DNA here is from genome assembly GCF_038739695.1 of Zongyangia acetica. Classification (NCBI taxonomy): domain Bacteria; kingdom Bacillati; phylum Bacillota; class Clostridia; order Eubacteriales; family Oscillospiraceae; genus Zongyangia; species Zongyangia acetica. Next base: position 101,868 of record NZ_JBBEWN010000007.1, read on the forward strand.
GCGCTGTATCCGTCCCTGCTGGCCGCCATCCAGGAAAACGGCCAGGAGAAGCTGCTCTTTGAGATTGAGATGCCCCTCTCCCGGGTGCTGGCGCTGATGGAGCATGTGGGCTTTGACATCGATACCGCTGGGGTGGCGGAGTTTGGCAAGGGCCTGGATAGGGACATCCTCTCCTTACAGGAGCGGATCTATGGCTTTGCCGGGGAGGTCTTTAACATCAACTCCCCCAAACAGCTGGGGGTGATCCTCTTTGAAAAGCTGGAGCTGCCCGCCCGGAAGAAGACCAAGACCGGTTATTCTACCAATGCGGATGTGCTGGAATCCTTGCGGGGAAAGCATCCCATCATTGAGGATATTCTGGAATACCGGAAGCTGACCAAGCTGAAATCCACCTATGTGGACGGGCTGCTGGCGGCAGTGCAGCCCGACGGCAAGATTCACTCCAGCTTTAACCAAACCGAAACCCGGACCGGCCGGATCAGTTCCACCGAGCCCAATATGCAGAACATCCCGGTGCGCACCGAACTGGGCTCCACCCTGCGGAAGTTTTTTACCGCGCCTAAGGGCTGGACCCTCATCGACGCAGACTACTCCCAGATCGAGCTGCGGGTTTTGGCTTCCATTGCCGAGGATGAGCATATGATCGAGGCATTTCGCAACCATGAGGATATCCACCGCCAGACAGCGGCCCAGGTATTCCATCTGACCCCTTTGGAGGTGACGCCCCTCATGCGTTCCCGGGCCAAGGCGGTTAATTTCGGCATTGTCTACGGCATCGGCGCCTTCTCCCTTTCCCAGGACATTGGGGTCAGCGTAGCCGAAGCCGACAGCTATATCAAAGGCTATCTGGACACCTATCGCGGGGTGGCCCAGTATATGAAGAATATTAAGGAATTTGCCAAGGAAAACGGTTATGTGGTAACCCTGATGGGCCGCCGCAGGTATCTGCCGGAGCTCTCCAGCTCCAATCGGAATATGCGCAACTTTGGAGAGCGGGTGGCCATGAACACCCCCATTCAGGGCACAGCGGCAGACATCATCAAAATCGCCATGGTCCGGGTCAGCGAGGCCCTGGAAAAAGCGGGACTACAGACAAAACTGATCCTGCAGGTCCACGACGAACTGATTCTGGCCGCTCCGCCGGAGGAGGTGGACAGGGCTTCTGCCATCCTCAAAGAGGAGATGGAAAATGCTGTTCACCTCAAGGTCCCCATGGAGGTGGATGTCCACGCCGGGGAAAACTGGCTGGCTGCCAAGGGCTGACCACCTGCCGGCGGGCGGCGAGTCGCCGCAGCCAAGTCGCGCTGTGGCGCAATGGGTAACTTAGTCGCGGGCAGCGCGGCGGTGATTTTAGCTAGGCCATGGGCGCGGATTGCCCGCCGCCAGGCGCGTGTGCCGCGGTAGTGTCACGATCAAAGCCATGGGCGCGACCTGCCCGCCGCTAGTCGCGGGCAGCGCGGCGGTGATTTTAGCTAGGCCATGGGCGCGGATTGCCCGCCGCCAGGCGCGTGTGCCGCGGCAGTGTCACGATCAAAGCCATGGGCGCGGATTACCCGCCTCCAGGCGCGCCACCTACCGGTGGACAGTGTCCGCAGCCAAGTCGCGCTGTGGTGTTGTTCGAGACAAAATCGCATGGGCCGCGGCGGTGTCGCAAATAAAATTTAGGGCGCGAATTGCCGCCTACCGAAGCTAAAAATACAATTGAGGACAAAGGACGGAAATGGTATGGAAGCTGTAGAAGGAATCCGGATTGTAAAGATGGAAGGCTCCCACATCAAAGAGGTGGCCCGGCTGGAAAGGGAGTGCTTTTCCACCCCATGGCATGAAAATGGGCTGCGATATGAACTGACCAACCCCTTGGCGGCTTTTTATGTGGCGCTGGATCCCAAAGGCCGGGTAGCAGGCTATGCGGGGATGCACAACATTGTGGGGGAAGGGTATGTCACCAACGTGGCGGTGTGTCCCTCCTGCCGGAGAAGGGGGATTGGCCGTGCCCTCATGGAGACGCTGCTTCACTTTGCAAAAGAAAACCATCTGCGCCTGGTGACGCTGGAGGTTCGTGCCTCCAATGCCGGGGCCATTGCCCTGTATGAGCGGCTGGGTTTTGTCCAGGTAGGCTTTCGGCCTGGCTATTACCAGAAGCCAAAAGAGGACGCCCTGATTATGACCAAGGATTATTGGCACGACCGGGCATTCCCCGAACAGGTGCATGGAGCCGAGTTCCTCACGCCAGCTCAATGAAGAAAGGAAGGAAAACCTTTGAAGATATTAGCCATTGAAAGCTCCTGCGACGAGACCGCCGCCGCTGTGGTGGAAGACGGAAGGAAGGTCCTTTCTTCTATCATCGCATCCCAGGTGGAGGAGCACAAAATTTACGGCGGCGTGGTGCCGGAGATTGCATCCCGCCGACACTGTGAGGCCATTGACGGGGTGGTCACCTCCGCCCTTGCGGAGGCAGGCCTTACCCTGGACGGGGTGGACGCTGTGGCTGTCACCGCTTATCCAGGGCTCATCGGGGCCCTGCTGGTGGGGGTAAACTATGCCAAAGGGCTCTGTCTTGGCTCGGGAAAGCCTCTTATCCCCGTCCACCATATCCGCAGCCACATTGCCGCCAACTATATCGAACATCCGGATCTTGTCCCCCCTTTCCTCTGCCTGGTGGCCTCGGGAGGGCACAGCCATATTATCGAGGTGCGGGATTATACCGATTTCCGGATTGTGGGCCGGACCCGGGACGACGCGGCGGGAGAAGCCTTTGACAAGGCGGCCCGGGCCATGGGATTCCCCTATCCCGGAGGCATCTATATTGATAAAGCGTCCAAGGTGGGAAACCCTGACGCCTACAAACTCCCCCACCCTAAGGTGGAGGGAAGCCCTTATGACTTTAGCTTTTCGGGGCTGAAAACAGCGGTGATTAACCTGATCCACAACTGCGCCCAGAAAGGGGAAGGGTACAACCGGGATGACCTGGCCGCCTCCTTCCAGAAGGCGGTGGTGGAGATTCTCTCCGGCCGGCTGCTGCTGGCGGCCCAGGAACTGGGCTACCGCCGGATTGTTCTGGCAGGAGGCGTCAGCGCCAACTCCGGCCTTCGGGAATATCTGCAAAAGCTGTGCGACGACAGGGGCTATACCCTGACTGTCCCCTCCCCCATTTACTGCACCGACAATGCGGCCATGGTGGGGGCCCAGGCCTACCATGAATTTCTGGCCGGACATGTGGCGGATATGGCGTTAAATGCCTGTGCCAGCCTACCAATTGACCAGATTTCTGGGGTAAAAGAGGTATAATTTGTTTCGGTTTTGAAAATTTGATAAGAATGTAACAATATTTTCTTGAAAACCCTGGACATACCGTTTATAATGGTACTTGTGGAACTTTTGCTTATATCCGATTGCCAAAGCAATCGGCGAAAGGAGATAGGACAATGCTTACAAAAAACAAGAATGTTCTTGACTGGGTCGACGAGATGGCGGCCCTGACAAAACCGGACAAGATCGTCTGGTTGGACGGAAGCGAGGAGCAGCTCAGCGAGCTGCGGGATCAGGCGATTGCCACCGGCGAAATGGAGCGGCTTAATGAAGAGAAGCTGCCCGGCTGCCTGCTGCACAGAACAGCGATCAACGACGTGGCCCGGGTGGAGGGAAGAACCTTCATCTGCTCCAGAGAAAAAGAAAATGCAGGTCCCACCAACAACTGGGAAGACCCGAAGGTCATGTATCCCAAACTGAGAAAACTTTTTGACGGCAGCATGAAAGGCCGTACCATGTATGTCATCCCCTACTGCATGGGCCCCATCGGTTCCGAGCTGTCCAAGGTAGGCGTTGAGCTGACCGACTCCATTTACGTTGTACTCAACATGGACATTATGACCAGAATGGGCGTCGACGCTTTCAAACACCTGGGAGATGAGTCCAACGACTTTGTCCGCGGCCTCCATTCCAAGGCACAGCTGGACGAAGAAAACAGATACATTGTCCACTTCCCCGAGGACAACACCATTTGGTCCGTCAACTCTGGTTACGGCGGCAACGTGCTGCTGGGCAAGAAGTGCTTCGCACTGAGAATTGCTTCCTACCAGGGCTGGAAGGAAGGCTGGATGGCAGAGCATATGCTCATCCTGGGCATTGAGAATCCCCAGGGCGAAATCAAATACATCACAGCTGCATTCCCCTCTGCTTGCGGTAAAACCAACCTGGCTATGCTCATTCCTCCCAAGAAATATCAGGATCTGGGCTACAAAGTTTGGTGCGTCGGCGATGACATCGCCTGGATGCGCATCGGTGCTGACGGCCGCCTGTGGGCCATCAACCCGGAGAACGGTTTCTTCGGTGTTGCACCTGGCACCAACGAGAAATCTAACCCCAACGCTCTGGCAACCACCAGAAGCGACACCATCTTCACCAACGTTGTCCACAACCTGGATGACAACACTGTTTGGTGGGAGGGCCTGGACAAGAACCCGCCGAAGAACGCCATTAACTGGAAGGGCGAGAAGTGGGATTGCACCGACGGCTCCAAGGGCGCTCATCCCAACAGCCGTTTCACCGCTCCGGCGAGAAACTGCCCCTGCATCAGCAAAGAATTCAACAACCCCAAAGGCGTTCCTGTTTCCGCTATCGTATTCGGCGGCCGCCGTGCAAAGACTGCTCCCCTGGTTTACCAGTCCCGCGATTGGAACCACGGTGTCTTTGTGGGCTCCATCATGGCTTCTGAGACAACTGCAGCTGCAACCGGCGCTGTAGGTGTTGTTCGTCGTGACCCCATGGCTATGCTGCCCTTCTGCGGCTACCATATGGGCGACTACTGGCAGCACTGGATCGACATGGGCAAGAAGCTGGGCGACAAAGCTCCCAAGATCTTCAACGTCAACTGGTTCCGCACCGATGACGAAGGCCACTTCATCTGGCCGGGCTTTGGCGACAACATGCGTGTCCTGCTGTGGATTCTCAACCGCTGCGAAGGCAAAGCTGACGCAGTAGAGACCCCCATCGGCTACGAGCCCAAGCCCGAGGATATCGACATCGACGGCCTGGACCTGGATCTGGATACCATCAAGGGCCTGCTGGATGTTGACGTCGACCTCTGGAAAGAGGAAGCTAAGGGCATCCATGAGTTCTATGGAAAATTCGGCGACAAACTGCCGGAGGAACTCCGTCATCAGCTGGCGGTTCTGGAAGAAAACCTGAACAAATAAGCTGGTTTCTAGCAAAAAGGCGGTACAAATCGTACCGCCTTTTTTAATACCCTGTGGTGAGAAAAAATTCTCACCACAGGGTAGGAACTTTGAAAAAATACAAGGAAATGATATTCCAGCAGGAGAAAATTGGGCATAACGACGAGATTTTAATAAAAAATAGGCTGTTTTGTCTATTGACATACTCTGTGCAACCAGGTATTATAATAATAATTTATTGAGATAATAATTTTTTATTAAATCCATAGGAGTATAATTCCTCCATAAGCCGGCGGCACAAGTTTTCTATCTCGTTGCACATAATCAGGGCCGGCCTGCCCTAATAAAATCGGGAGGAAAGACATAATGACAGCAGATGACATTTTGCAAATGTACATCCCCTTTGTCAAATTTATAGGAAAGGTGTTTGGAGAAAATGCGGAGGTAGTGCTCCACGATATCCGTCACCTGGAAAAATCTATCATCGCTTTGAGCGATCACACCCTAACGGGAAGAAAACTAGGAGGAACGATTACCGACTTTGCCTTGGGGCTGATCCATGGTAAAGAATATGAACACCGAGATTACATCACCAATTACACCGGAAAGATGAAAGAAGACGGAAGAATTTTCCGTTCGTCCACCTATTTTATAAAAGATGAAGATAAAAATTTGATCGGCATGTTTTGTATCAACATCGACATCTCGCCCTACCTGCGGGTTCGTCAGCAATTGGATGGAATGTTGATGTTTTCGGGTACAACTGCTATACAAGATGGGGAGGATCAGGAGCAGAGAGAAAGTTTTGCGTCTTCCTTTGAAGAAATGCTCTCCCAAATGGTCCAGACTGCCATGGGGGATTATGCGGTGGACGCTTCCCGCATGACCATTGAGAAGAAAAAACAAGTTGTCGCAACTCTCCAGGGTAAAGGAGCGTTTTTACTCAAAGGCGCAGTAGGTGAAGTCGCCCAAGCGCTGGATGTATCCGAGCAGACCGTTTACCGTTACCTGAAGGAGATTTGAATTTCAAACAGGTAAGGAGCTGTTCCCATGAAAAAAGAAATTTGTACTAAAAATGCACCAGACGCTATTGGCCCTTATTCCCAAGCGGTGAGGGCGGGAGATTTCCTTTATGTTTCCGGTCAGGTGCCCATTGATCCCAAGACAGGCGCTGTTGTGGAAGGCGGCATTCAGGCCCAGGCCCATCAGGTGTTCAAAAACTTGAAGGCAATTTTGGAAGAGGCTGGCATGAGCTTTGACAATGTGGTTAAGACTACAGTGCTTCTGGCTGATATGGGGGATTTTGCCACTGTCAATGAGATTTACGCCCAGTATTTTAATGGCGCCATTCTGCCGGCTAGAGCTGCTTTCCAGGTAGCAGCCTTGCCTAAAGCTGCTATGGTTGAGATTGAATTGGTGGCTTATCAAGGCTAATTTGCCCCGCATTTTGCCTACAGCAGGTAATGATAAAGCCTTCTTATTGGGCTTTAGAGGCGAGGTAATGAGATACAAATTTATTTTTTCAACTGGAGGGAGAACATTGAGTACAAACGAAGTCAAAGAAGTTAAGAAACAAACGAGCGACATCCAGAATGACATTCAGGACGATTACTCTCTGGATACTGTCCCCAAGGACAAACGCCGGAGCCTGATCGCCACCGCCACCGTCTGGATCGGCTGGTGTATTTCCCTGAGCGCCTTTATGACCGGCGGTACCATCGGATCCGGCAGTACGGCAGGAAACGGCATCCTGGCTGTTTTCGCCGGCAACCTGGTACTGATGCTTATTGCCGTTTTCGTCGGCCTCATCGGTTATCGCACTGGTCTGACCACCTATTCTATTGGCCGTATTGTTTTTGGTAAGAAAGGTTCGATTATTTCATCCCTGCTCATGGGTATTCTTTCTATGGGATTCATCGGCGTCCTGCTCAACTCTTTTGGCGACGCGCTCCATTCTCTGGTGCCAGAGATCCCGTCTTGGATTGCGGTCATTGTGTTTGCTATCCTGGTTGGCGCGGCCGCACTCTTTGGATTTAAGGGATTGTCTATCGTTGGCACCATTGCCAGCCCGGCTCTGTGGATCCTTTTGATTGTCCTGTTCATCTGTACTATAATGCATGGCGGCGGCTTAGGCGCTATCTTCGCCATCCAGCCTGAGGAGCCCATCTCCTTCTCCACCGCTATGGGCGCGGCCATCGCCACCTGGGTTACCGGCGCCGCCCTGGTTTCCGACGTTACCCGTTACTGCAAAAAGGCCTCCCATGTTATCCTGGGCGCTTTCGCAGGTTATATCCTGGGTTCCGGACTTTATGAGGCCGTGGCAGTCCTGTCCTCTGTTGCCACCGGTACTGGCGATTTTGTCCAGACCATGACCATCCTGGGCCTGATCATCCCCGGCATTATCATCCTAGCCCTGGCCCTGTGGACCACCACCAACAGCAACCTTTACTCCTCGGCTCTGGCGTTTACAAACCTCAGTGAAATGGTTCACATTAAGGTAAGCAAGCCTGTTTGGACCGTCATCTCTATCCTGATTGCGGTTGCAGTCGCTATGCTGGGCCTGGCTTCCAAGTTTGTGGTATGGCTCAACTTTATCGGCACCGTTATGCCTCCCTTTGCCGGTATTATTATCGCCCACTTCTGGATTATCCACCGGGATAAGAAGAAAGTCTTTATGCCCTCTGGCTTCCGTTGGACCGCCTTTGTGTCCTGGATCCTGGCCGTTGTCATTGCTAAGGTTTCCAACGTGACCATTCCGGCTATTATCGGTCTGCTTTCCGCTATCGTTATCTATGCCATTATCGGACTCATCTTTAAGAACAAAGAGAGCACCAAGGGTGAAACCTTCACCATGGCGGTTGCAGAAGAAACTTCTGGGAAATAATTTAGATTTGCTGTCGCACACCGGGCAGGAGTTTGTCCGCCCGGTGTGTCTTTCTTAAAAATCTCAATAACCGGCGCGGGCCGGTGAAAGGAAGGTTCTTATGAAATTTGGTATTGGTATCCCTACCGGCACCGAGGGGCTTATGTACCCCATCCCCTTCGCCCATGTGCGGGACAATATTAAAATGGCCAAAGCGGCAGAGAAGTTGGGCTTTGATTCTGTGTGGGGCAATGACCATGTTTCCACCCAGCATTATGTCAGCGAGGAATTCGGCTGCGCCCCCAACTACTACGCTCCCCTGATCACCCTGGCTGCCATTGCGGAAAACACCACGACTTTGAAGGTAGCTACCGCCCTGTTGGTGTTCCCCTTCCGCAATCCTGCTATCATCGCGAAAGAACTGGCCACTCTGGATCAGCTCTCCGGTGGGCGCGCCATCATTGGTGTAGGCATCGGCGCATACCGCGAAGAGTTCGAAGCTATGGAAGGCGCGGCCGCCCAGGGTGTCAACCGGGGCGAGATGCTGGACGAGTCTTTGGAGATGGTTGCTCGCCTGTTTAAAGAGGAACGGGTAACCATGAAGGGCAAATACTTTGACCTGCAAGGGGTACAGTCCTATCCTAAGCCGGTTCAGGATCCCTTCCCCTTCTACATCGGTGGAAACAACCCCAACGGCCGTAGAAGGGTTGCGAAATATGGCACCGGCTGGCTGCCCGCCGTACTGACCCCTGGTGAAATTAAGGCTGGCGTAGAGGATATCGCCAGACTGTGCGAGGCTGAAGGCCGGGACATCAAGGATATCGACATTGCGCCTCAGCTTTCCATCTCTATTGCACGGACTAAAGAGGAAGCCTGCAAGAAGTTTGAAAGCTCCCAGCTCTATAAACACCTGGTGAGCCTGAAGAAATCTACCTTAAAGGATCAGGACGCTAGCAACTATATGGAGCGAAACCTGATCGGCACACCGGATGAAATTTCCGAGCAGATCCAGAAATATAAAGAAGCCGGCGTGACCACCTGCTCCGCCATGCTGTTTGCCGCAAATACCGTCGATTCTTTCATCGAGGATATGCAGCTGTTCTCGGAAGAGGTTATGCCAAACTTCAAATGATCAATATTGCCGGTGTGTGGTACATCACCCTGCCGCTGGCAAATCATGCGGCCGGCTAAGTTCGGCCGCATTTTTATAGAATCCCTTTTTGAATCTACCGCACATGGAGAAATTATGCCGGGTGCGGCGGCGCGGAGGAAAGCCTATGAGCAGTTTGCTTGTGTTTAAAAGGGAACGGACCCGTTCCCAAATGGAAAAAAACAGCTTGGACCTGTTGGTGGCCTCTTTGCCGGAGAATATCTATTATCTTTGCGGCTTTGACAATGTAGGGCAGCAGATTCTGAGCAAAACCCAGTCCTATTTGGTGTATAACCTGGCGAAGGACAAAAAAACCATCGTCACATCCGCTTCTGATGTCCCCACCCTGCTGGAGGCGGGCCAGGTAGATGAGATTCTGGCTGTGGGAGGATTCCAATTCTCTTACTGCGACCAGGGGATTGGCCCCTTGGGGGAGAAGCTGCAAAAAGCCATTCAGTACCGTTATCCTTCCGCTATCGAAGCGCTGAAATCAGCGATTTTGGCGGCGTGCCCTACCGGCGGCCGGATCGGCTTGGATGAAAGCCGGACCCCCATTACCGCCTGGAAATGGCTGGAGCAGGAGCTGCCCCATCACGAGCTTATCCCGGCGGCGGGGATTTTCTCCCAGATCCGGCTAATTAAGCATCCGGATGAGATTGCCCTGATCCAACGCAGCGCCAATATTGCGGAAGATGCCATGTATGAGGCTATCGATCAAATCAAACTGGGAATGAGCGAATACGAAATCGCGCGGCTTTTTGCCGAGGGCTGTGGAAAAAGAGGGGCTCTACCCTTCTTCTGCGTCATCACCATTGATGAGCGGGCGGCCTATTCTGATACCATCAACACTAGGACCCAGGTAGTCAAGGATGGCAGCGTGATCCGTTTTGACCTGGGCTGTATCTATGAAAGCTATCGTTCCGATATTGCCCGGACTGTTGTTGTGGGCAATAATCAAAAGGCGGAAGATTATTATGCCGCCATCTTGGAGGGGGAGGAAAAGGCCATTGACGCCATCCGTCCCGGCGTGACGGCGGAAGAAATCTTCCAGATTGCCCTGCGCACAACCCAGGAGAAGATGCGCCACTATCAGCGTCATCACTGCGGGCATGGCATTGGCATTGAGGTCTATGATCCGCCGTCTGTGGCACCTGGAGATAAGACCGTCCTCCAGGAAGGGATGACCCTGAATGTGGAGACTCCCTACTATGAAATCGGCTGGGGCGGTGTCCAGGTAGAGGATACGGTGGCCGTAGAGAAAGACAGTGCCCGGTATTTAACCAAGTCCTCCCGGAAACTGATCAAACTGAGCCTGTAGGAGGAATAGTAAGCTATGAGTTATTATCTGGGAATTCAATGCATCAAATGCGGCTATGAAGGCACCTTGGAGGAGGCTTTCGACGCCTGCCCTGTCTGCGGAGCCAAGGGCATCAATGTGAATTTTACAACCGTCTATGACTTTGGCGATAAAGCCAAAGCCAAGGAGACGTTCCTCTCCGCCAAGGGAAAGGGGCTGTGGAAACACCGTGAATTTCTTCCCATCGCGCCCGAGACAGAGCCTGTCACCTTGGGGGAAGGGGACACTCCCTTGCTCCACCTAAAGAAATTGGGCAGAAGCATGGGGCTAAATCACCTCTATCTGAAAAATGAGTCGGTCAATCCCACCTGGTCCTATAAAGACCGGCTGTGCAGCGTGGCAGTGACCCGGGCTGTCCAGGAAAAACGGCCGGTGGTCACCGTTTCCTCTACCGGAAATCACGGTGCGGCCACGGCGGCTTACAGCGCTGCGGCGGATAAGCCCTGCGTCATCTTTACCCTGCCCCAGGTCCCCACAACCATGAAAACACTCATGCAGTCCTTTGGGGCCTATGTCATGGTGACTCCCCAGCCCATCGACCGCTGGACTATCATGAAGGCCTGTGTCAAAGAGAAGGGCTGGTATCCTCTCAGCGGATATATGTCCCCGCCCATTGGCAGCAACTGTTTTGGCATCGACGGATATAAGACCATCGCTTTTGAACTGTATGAGCAGCTGGGGGATCTGCCTGAGTTTATCGCTGTTCCCTCCGCTTATTCCGACGGCCTTTACGGCGTCTGGAAAGGGGTTAAGGATCTACAGACCATCGGTGTTTCTGAGAAAAAGACAAAGATGATCGCTTCAGAAGTCTTCGGTTCCCTGAAACAGTCCCTGAAAGAAAACGCCGATGGGCCGGTAGTAGTCCCCTCCGAGTGGTCTATCTCCTTCTCCATCGCCGGACCCCAGGGTACCTACCAAGGCTATGCCGCGCTGAAGGAATCGAAAGGCTACGCCGAGACCAGCTCTGATGAGGAGACCATGGCCATGCAGCTGCGGCTGGCCCGGGAAGAAGGGATTTATGGGGAGGCTGCTTCGGTCACTTCTTTGGTAGCTATTGAGAAACTGGCTAAGGCTGGAAAGATCGGGCCTGATGATAAGGCGGTCGCGGTGATCACCTCTACCGGGCTGAAAGACCCCGCCACCACGGCGGAGCATCTGCCGGCAGTGCCCACCATTCAGCCCACCTTTGAGGAGCTTGCCAAAGCGTTGAAAGAAAATTACGGATATGAAATGAAATAGAGAAAGGAGTAATCTATTATGGCAAATCCCTATAATTTAGGCTTCGGATTTTACGGCGGTCACGACTGCGACACCGTTATGAAACTGGTCAAAGCTTCTGAGGACAATGATTTTGCATCTGTTTGGATTGCGGAGGACTATTTCTATGGCGGCGCTTTCTCCACAGCGGCGGCCTGCGCGGTGCAGACCTCCAAAATCCAGATCGGTATCGGCGTCATCAACCCCTTTACCCGCCATCCGGTTCTCTCCGCCATGGAGAGCGCTTCCCTGGACGCCATTTCCAAAGGCCGCATCATCCTGGGCCTTGGAGGCTCCAACAAGCGCTGGATGGAGGATATGGCGGGCATCCCCTTTAAAAAACCGATCCAATCCACCAAAGAGTGTGCTATGATTATTAAAGAACTCATCGGCAAGGGCCATGTGAAATTCGACGGAGAAATCTTCAAAACCGGGGATGTAGAGCTGGATTTCGTCCCCTACCGCAAAGACCTGCCAGTCTATCTGGGTGTTAAGGGACCCAAAGCCCTGCATATCGCCGGACAGATTGCGGACGGTGTTCTGCTCTCCACCATGACAAGCCTTCCCTATGTAGCCTATGCCAAGGAGCACATCGCGGCCGGCGCGAAAGAGGCGGGAAGGGATCCCAGTGAGATCAAAATTTCCGCATACTTCCCCATGCATGTGGACAAGGACTCCAAGAAGGCAAAACAGGCGGTTAAAGAAGTGATCGCTAAATTCGTGGGCATCCACGGCGTGCACCCCATCCTGACCTGCACCGGCATGACAGAGGAGCAGATTATGCCCTTTAAGGAAGGGGTTATGAAGGGGAAATTCGCCACCGAGCTTGTCACCGACGAGATGGTGGACCTGCTGGCCATCGCCGGGGATCCCGACGAGTGTAAAGCAAAACTGAAGGCCCTCAACGAGGCCGGGGTGGACAACCCGGTGGCCTTCGAGGTCATGGGGATAGATCCCATGGAATCCCTGCAGATCATCTCCAAATACGTACTCGACTAAGACACAGCAAACGAAGGAGGAAATCCTTATGAATATTGTGATTGTAGGAGGCACCGGGGATCTGGGCTTTGGCTTAGGATACCGTTGGGCCAAAGCTGGCCATCAGATTGTCATCGGCTCCCGGCAGAAGGAGCGGGCGGAGGAAGCGGCCGGCCGGATCAATGAGATGACCGGAAGACAGAATGCCCGAGGCCTTGCCAACGAAGACGCTGTCCAGGCAGGGGACATTGTGGTTCTGGCCGTCCCCGACGCCGCCAGAGCGGCGGTGCTGGAGCTGATTAAACCACTGGTTCAGGGGAAAATTGTGGTGGATGTGACCATCCCCCTGCGCTTTAAACCTTTGCGCTACGAAGCGCCGGCAGAGGGCTCCAATGCCCAGCAGACCCAGGCGGCGCTGGGTGAGGGCGTTAAGGTAGTAGCGGCTTTCCATACTGTTTCGGCGGCCATGCTGGAAAATCCGGAAAAAGAGGTCAAAGGTGACGCCCTGATTCTAGGCGAGGATGAAGAGGCAAAGAACACACTCATCGGCTTGGCAGAGGATATCGGCCTGCGGGGCTTTGACGCGGGCAGTCTTCTCAACGCCCGTACCGTCGAGGGGCTGACTCCCATGATCATCGGCATGAACAAACGCTATAAACGGGGGCATATCGGCATTGGACTAACCGGAATTTAGCCGGATAGCAAAGGAGAAAACTGGGATGAAACAGAAAGTCAATACCAAACGAATTACCTACGTGGGACTTTTGGGGGCCCTTGCCTTCCTGCTCATGTCTATCTTTTCGGTACCGCTGATTCCAGGGGCCCAATTTCTCCGCTTTGAGCCCAGTGAAATTCCCGCCCTGGTGGCTTCAGTGACCTTTGGCCCGGTTGCCGGCGTCATGACCAATCTTATCAAGGATATCCTTTATTTTATGTTCCGGGCCAAAGGAATTTTTGGACCCTTAAGCGATTGCCTGATTACCTCGGTGTTTGTCTTTGTGGTAGGCTGGATTTACCAGAAGAAGCCAGACTGCAAGGGGCTGATTATCGCCTGTATTATTGGCTCTATTGCCCGGACCATTGCCATGGTGCCGGTCAACTGTGTCATCCTGCCCCTTCAATTTGGCTACGGGACAGAAAAGGTAGTGCAGATGATGCCCTATGCCCTGATCCCCTTTAACCTCATCAAGGCGGCGATCAACTCTTTTGGTACGGTCGTGATTTATCAGGTGGTTCTCAAACGGGTACCAAATCTGCTCCATGCGAGGGATCGGGTATGAGGGGAATACGGATGCTTGCCCCGGAGGGAATCCCTCCGATTCATGCCGGGGATGACCTGCCCCAGATCCTTACTGCCGCTCTTCACACGGTGGGAGAGATACAAAGCGGCGATATTCTGGTTCTGGCCCATAAGATTATCTCTAAAGCAGAGGGAAGGGTTTATTCCCTATCCCAGGTGACCCCTTCCCCTGAGGCGCTGCGTTACGCGCAAATGACAGGAAAGGATCCACGGATTTTGCAGGTGGTGCTGGAAGAATCCTCCGAAGTAGTGAAGGCGAGGCCTGGGGTCATCATCACCCGGCATAAGCTGGGGTTTATCTGCGCCAATGCCGCGGTGGATCATTCCAATGCCGGCGGGGAGGATTTGGTCGTTGCCTTGCCCCGCGACCCAGACCAGAGTGCCAAGAGAATTTCTGATGGTATTTTTTCCTTGACTGGGAAGAGGGTAGCGGTGATTGTGGCGGATACCCATGGACGCTCCTTCCGGGAAGGGGCCATCGGCGTCTGTGTTGGATGCTACGGAATCGCCCCCATCCACAGCTATCGGGGAGCTACCGACCGGGATGGCTATGTGATGCAGTCCTCGGAGGAAGCCATTGCCGACGAGCTTTGCTCCGCGGCCACCCTGCTCATGGGCCAGGGGGATGAATCCCGACCTGCTGTGCTCATCCAGGGCTATGCCTATCCCCCGTCGGAAAAAGGGGCGAAGGAAATTTTCCGTTTACCGGAAAGAGAACTCTTTACTTAAAGTGTGATTACCTAATGAAAAGGCAGCCGCTCAGCGGCTGCCTTTTCATTAGGACAGCGATCTTCCCGCCTTTACCGTTGCAAGTGGGAATAAAACGTGCTACACTAACCATAATCATAATGAAAAAGGGAGGACGTTTCCATGAATGAAAAAGGAAAAAACGCGGCCCTTTGGAACGCCATTGTCGCCTTATCCCTGGTGGCCGCGGGCTGCGCGGCCATGGTGCTCAGCGCTATCGCCTGCGTCAAGCTGCTTTCCAGGAACTTGGATTAATCCTGTAAGCCTTATTTCGGACATGTCCCCGGAACCGTGTCACCGGTTCCGGGCGCGTTTGTGCGAAAATGAGAAAGAAGAAACCGTGTATCCCCACAAGGGATACACGGTTTTTGTTTAGTATCGTTCGCTTTCCGGGGTATAGGACGAATGGATCCCTTGGATAATTTCCCGGACAATGGCCTGGGAATCCAGACCGGTAATCCGCTGGTCGCAGGCCGCCAGGTAGAGATCCCGGCGGGCGTGGTAAATCTCATGCAAAGCTTCCTTTGTGTTGTTTCGCACCAGCGGGCGGTCCGAATCCTTGATCCGCTTATAGCATACCTCGAAGGGGATATCCAGAAAGATGATTTTATCCCCATGGGCCCGGAATACATCCACATTCCGCTGTAAGGTCATTACCCCGCCGCCGGTGGCGATGACATGGCTTTTTTTCCGGGAAGCCAGCTCCTTAACCGCGTTGTGTTCCAGATCCCGGTAGTGTTCCTCCCCATGGATTTCAAAGATCTGGGGAACTGTCATACCGGTCGTCGCTTCAATGACATCGTCGGTGTCTACGAAGGTATAAAGAAGATGCTGGGCCAGCATCTTGCCGATGGTGGTCTTGCCGCTGCCCATAAATCCACATAAGACAATATTGCGGGACATGATTTCGCTCCTTTGGCCAAAGGCCCTTATTTTCCGCCGCCAAACTGCAGCGAGACAAGTTGGGACATTTCTTCCGTCAGCTTTTGGATGTCGCCGGGGTCATACCGATCCCCGTCCCAGATTTCGTGGGCGGCCACCGCCTGCCACACCAGCATGGACATGCCGCCTACCGTGGGGATGCCATGGCGCTGGGCCACCTCCAGAAGGCGGGTCCTCCCAGGGTTGTAGATGGCGTCAAAGACACAGCCGCAGGCTTTGATGACCTCCTCCTGGGCAGGCATGGCGTCGGTTTTGGGATACATACCCACCGGAGTGGCGTTGCACAGCAGATCAAAGCCCCCCTCCTCACCGATCAGGGGGAGGATTTCATCCATTAGACAGATTCGGATCTTTGCGTCGGGACGCAGCGCGCGGATGTCTGCCGCCAGGGCCTCGGCCCGGGGCACACTGCTCATCCGGATGGCCACCACCACATCGCAGCCGCCGAGGCAGGATTCAATGGCCATCATCCGGCCGGCGCCGCCGGCTCCTAAGACGAGGACCCGCTTGTTTTTTAATTCCACACCGGCTTCGGCCAGCGCCCGGACAAAACCGTCCACATCGGTGTTGTAACCGATGGATTTTTCTCCGCACTTGACAGTATTGACAGCGCCATAGCGCCGGGCGCTGTCAGAGAGTTCATCCAAATAGGGAATAATCCCCAATTTATGGGGAATAGTGACGTTAAAGCCGTCCAGTGCCAACAGCTCCTCCACCCGGGAGGAAAGTTCCTCCGGTGGGATTTCCAGCACCTGATATTCCCCCTCCCGGCCGGCCATTTCAAACAGCCGCTGGTGGAGGGGCGGGGACATGGTGTGTCCCAAGGGATAACCGGTCAGGGCAAAGGCTCGCCGTTTTGAGGAAGGTTTCATGACATTCGCCTCATCTTTATTACAGGGAAAGGGACTCGACCACTTTCCCAAGGGTTTTCATATTCTCAATGTACATGACAGGCATGCCTTTGAGGGTTTTCTTGACCAAACCGGTGAGCACCTTCCCCGGCCCCAGCTCCACAAAGACACTGGGTCCGGCCTCCCGCATGTGGGTCAGCTCGTCTGTAAAGCGGACGGGGGAGATCATATGCCGATAGAAATAGGAAGGCATGTCGGAAAGGTCGGCATTCTGGTCGCCGGTCACATTGGAGAAGAAGGGGACTGCAGGCTCAGCAAAGGAGATGCCGGAAACAGCCTCCTTCAGCTCCTGGGCGGCTTCCTCCATGAGCTTGGAATGGAAAGCGGCGGAGACCCCCAATTTAATGGCCCGATGCCCCATCTGGGTGAAGGTTTCCGCGGCCTTTTGGACGGCGTCCAGCTCCCCGGCGATGACCGTCTGGACAGGGCTGTTATAGTTGACGGGGAGGACATAGCCCCCCGTCTCCTCACAGACCTGGGCAATGGTGGCCGGTTCGCAGCCGATAATGGCATACATGCCGCCGGGATGACGCTCTCCCGCCTTCTCCATGGCGGCAGCCCGGGCGCCGATGACCCGAAAACCGTCCTCCATGGTCATAACGCCGTCGGCACAAAGGGCGGCATACTCTCCCAGGGAGTGTCCAGCCATGGCGATGGCGGGAGGCAGATGCTCCTTGCAAAGGGTATAGCAGGCTAGGCTTAGGGCAAAGATGGCCGGCTGGGCATTGATGGTTTTTTGCAGCTGGGCCTCGTCCTCGCCGAAGGATACGGCGGCGATATCCCGGCCCAGAATGTCCCCGGCGCACTCATAAATCTGGCGCACAGCCGGGAAATTGTCGTAAAATTCCTTGCCCATACCGGGATATTGTGACCCCTGTCCGGAGAAAAGATAGGCTACTTTCGTCATGGCGATGGTCTCCTTTGCAGTGTTTTACGGGTAAAAAGCCCTTCAGAATGAGAAAAATTCGTCTTTTGGGAAGTATTTCACAAAAAGCCGATTGACAAATCCGCTGTCAGCCACTATCATAATAAAATGTAACGGCTATTATATTTTTTTAAAAAAATGGAAGTTTATACCGGCTCCTTTGGCGCCGCATCCTACCATAGAAAAGTCCTCCCTGAAAAATGGACGGGAGGCCTACAGAATCAATATACCAATAAACCCCTGGAAAATCAAGGGATCACGAAAAAGTTAACAAAATTTGCGGGGAGCTTGTCAAATATAGCTCGTGGACAGCTTCCGTTTGGAGAAAAACTTGCAACCGCGTGCGGCCGCGGGGATTGGAAACGCAATGGGAATTCGGATTTTGGGTATGGGGAGTTATGTCCCACCCCTGACGGTGGATAACGAAGCCTTCACCTCTTTTTTGGACACTTCTGACGAATGGATTACCACCCGCTCGGGAATCAAGACCCGGCATGTGGCCGACGGGGAATTGACGGTGGATATGGGCGTCAAAGCGGCGCGGAAGGCATTGGAAGACGCCGGTATCGACCCTCAGGAGGTGGATTTGATCCTTTTTAGTTCGGTGACGGCGGATTTTTACACCCCCTCCATGGCCTGCATCGCCCAGGGGATGCTGGGCATCCAGGAGTGCATGGCCATCGACCTCAACTGCGCCTGCGCCGGATGTGTTTACGCCATTGATATGGCCCGGCGGTATCTGGCCACCGGCGATGTGAAAAAGGTTTTGGTCATCTGCGCCGAACGACTGTCCCAGATCTGCAACTATGAGGACCGTTCCACCTGTGTCCTCTTTGGCGACGGGGCGGCGGCCTATCTGCTGGAGGAAGCGGATACCCTTTATACCTCTTATATGGGGGCCGATGGCACCGGGGCCCACCTCCTCTTCGCGAAAAAACCGGAGCTGAAAACTGTGTTTATGCAAAACGATCCGGCCTCCCTTCCGGAGGGCTATCCTGATTGGCCCGATGGGTTTGTCTATATGGATGGCCGGGAGGTCTATAAATTTGCCACCCGGGTGATGCCCCATGCGGTGGAAAAAGCGGCGGAAAAGGCAGGGATCCCCACCGAGTCCATCGATCTGCTCATCCCCCATCAGGCCAACATCCGGATCATCAAAACCGCGGCTCAGAAACTCCATATCCCTATGGAGAAGGTGTTCTGCAATCTGGATAAATACGCCAACACCTCCTCCGCCAGCATCCCCCTGGCCTGTGAAGAGGCCAGACGGCTTGGCCGGATGCCCCAGGGCAGCCGGGTTTGTTTGGTGGGCTTTGGCGCGGGGCTGACCTACGGCGCTATTATATTTGACGTATAATTTATATTTGTTTATACCATAAGTTATAAGGATGAAGGAGTGTTTATTTTGGCAAAGACAGCATTGATTACGGGAGCTTCTCAGGGTATTGGCGCCTGCATCGCCCTGCGCCTGGCCCAGGATGGATTCAACATCGCGGTGAATTGCCGGGGTGAAGCGGAATATGAAAACGGCGGGAAAGAGACAGCGGCCAAGTGCCGGGAATTTGGCGTGGACGCCGACTGCTTTATCTGTGATGTCACCGATTTCGCCGGATGCGGCGAAATGGTCAAGAAGGTGGCCGCCCGCTTCGGCAGCCTGGATGTGCTGGTCAACAACGCCGGCATCACCAAGGATGGGCTGCTGGTTCGGATGAGCGAGGAGCAGTATGACGCGGTCATCAATGTGAATATGAAGAGCGTCTTTAACATGACCCGCCACGCCGGGGCCCTGATGATGCGCCAGAGAAGCGGCCGGATCATCAACATCTCTTCGGTGGCGGGAGTTTACGGCAACGCCGGACAGTTTAACTACAGCGCTTCCAAGGCCGGCATCATCGGCATGACCATGACCGCCGCCAAGGAGCTGGGCAGCCGGAACATCACCGTCAATGCGGTGGCTCCCGGATTCATCGACACCCAGATGACCGCCGTCCTCCCCGACAAGGTCAAGGAGGAAGCCCTCCACGCCATCGCCCTGCGCCGGTTTGGCAAGGTGGAAGAGGTAGCGGCTGTGGTATCCTTCCTGGCCGGCCCCGATGCTTCTTATATCACCGGCCAGACCCTGGTGGTATCCGGCGGATTGGCTATGTAATTAAATACAAATAGTATAATAAGATATAATTTTTACATTTTGACCTGCTGGGAGAAGGCCAGCGGCGGGCAAAGTTGGCCCGCAAGGGATGGAAAGGCATGGAAAATCAGATGAAAAGAGTAGTGATTACCGGCATTGGCGCCGTGACCCCAGTGGGGATCGGCGTAGACGCCATGTGGAAGAATATCAAGGCCGGCGTCTGCGGCATTGATGAAATCACCCACTTTGACACCAGCGATTTTGACATCAAGCTGGCGGCGGAGGTCAAGGACTTCCAGGCCGTAGATTACGGCATTGCCAAGAAAGAGGCCCGCCGGATGGACCGGTACTGCCAGTTCGCCTGCGCGGCGGCCAACCTGGCCCTCACCGACGCCGGCACCGAATTCAAAGAGGAGGATCCCTTCCGGGTGGGCGTCATTCTGGGCAGCGGTATCGGCGGCATCAACACCTTGGAGGAGGAGCATATCAAAGCTCTGGAGAAAGGATACAACCGGGTTTCCCCCTTCTTTATCCCCATGATGATCTCCAATATGGGCTGCGGTATGATCGCCATGCAGCATGGCTTCAAGGGCGATAACTTTACAGCGGTCACCGCCTGCTCCTCGGCCAACCACGCCATTGGCGAGGCCTTCCGCAAGATCAAATACGGCTATCTGGATGTGGCGGTGGCCGGCGGCGCCGAAGCCACCATCACCAAATTCGCCGCTTCCGGCTTCAACAACATGGGCGCCCTCTCCAAGAGCCAGGATAAGGCCCGGGCCTCCATCCCCTTTGACAAGGAGCGGGACGGCTTTATTATGGGCGAGGGCTCGGTAATGCTCATTTTAGAGGAATTGGAGCACGCCAGGGCCAGAAGCGCCAAAATCTACGGCGAGATCGTAGGCTACGGCGCCACGGCAGACGCTTATCACATTACCAGCCCCGATCCAGAGGGCGCCGGCGCCATCAAGGCCATGGAGCTTTCCATCGGGGAGGCGGGGATTACCACAGAGGACGTGGGTTACATTAACGCCCACGGCACCTCTACCCCCATCAACGATAAATACGAGACAAACGCGGTGAAAAAGGTCTTTGGGGAGCGGGCGGCTCAGGTGCCCATCTCCTCCACCAAGTCCATGACCGGACATATGCTGGGCGCGGCGGGGGCCATTGAGGCTGCCATCACCTGCCTGGCTCTGCGGGACGGCGTTTTGCCCCCCACCGTAGGGTACAAGGTGCCTGACGAGGAGTGCGACCTGGATTATATCACCGAAGGCGCCCGCAAGGCGGACATCGAATATGCCATCACCAATTCTCTGGGCTTTGGCGGCCAGAACGCCACCTTGTGCCTGAAGAAGTTCGAAGACGAGAGAGCTTGACAGGAGGAACTAATGGAACTGAACGTAGATAACATCAAAAGCTTAATGGACCGGGTGGCGAAAAACAAACTGACCCGGCTGGAAATTGAATCCGAGGGGATGAAGGTGGTGATCGAGGGCCCCAAAACCGAGGTGATCCAGGTGCCGGCGGCCCAGGCAGCAGCTGCTCCGGCAGCCGCGGCCCCCAGCAGCGCGGCCCCTGCTCCGGAAAAGGAGGAAATCAAGGGCCATGTGGTCAAATCCCCCATTGTGGGCACCTTCTACCACTCTCCCGCCCCGGAAAAGCCCCCCTATGTCAGCGTGGGCAGCAAGGTGAAAAAGGGGGATACCCTCTTTATCATCGAATCCATGAAGCTGATGAACGAGGTGCCCAGCGATGTAGACGGTATCGTGACCCAGATCCTGGTGGACAACGCCCAGCCGGTGGAATACGGCCAGCCCATTTTGGTCATCGAATAGCCAAAGCGGCGATATATCCGCGTCGGGAAATATTGGCCCCATGGGGGCGGAAGGAGACAAAAACATGGAAGAAGTGCTCATGACACAGGAGCAGATCAAGGAGATTATCCCCCATCGGGACCCCTTCCTGCTCATTGACGATATATTGGAGTTGACCCCAGGGGAGCGTGTGGTAGCCAGAAAGACCCTCAAGGAGGATGAATTCTGGTTTAAAGGGCATTTTCCTGGGATGCCGGTACAGCCGGGGGTGCTGACGGTGGAGATGCTGGCCCAGGCCGGCGCGGTCTGCGTCCTCTCTTTAGAGCAGTACAAAGGCCATGTGGCCTTTTTCGCCGGCATCGACAAGGCCCGGTTCCGCAAGCAGATCCTGCCGGGGGATACCATCCTCTTGGAGGTGGAGGTCATCAAGCTCAGAGGCTCCATCGGGGTGGGAAAAGCCACCGCTACCGTGAATGGAAAGCGTGCGGTGACAGCGGAGCTGACCTTTGCCATCGGCCCCAAGGCCGCAGAGCAGAAAGAATAGCGGGAGGCGCTTATGTTCAGTAAAGTACTCATTGCCAACCGGGGAGAAATCGCGGTGCGGATCATCCGGGCCTGCCGGGAGCTGGGTATCCGGACGGTGGCGGTCTTTTCCGAGCCGGATCGGGACGCCCTCCACGCCCAGATCGCCGACGAGGCCATCTGCATCGGCCCTGCCGCCACCCGGGACAGCTATAACAACGTTGCCGCCATCCTCTCCGCCTGTGAGATCACCGGCGCGGAGGCACTGCATCCCGGCTTTGGCTTTCTTTCGGAAAACGCAGGGTTTGCCCGGATGTGCGAGAAATGCGGCGTGAAATTTATCGGGCCCAGGCCCGAATCCATCGAGATGATGGGGGATAAATCCACCGCCAAGGAGACCATGAAGAAAGCCGGCGTGCCGGTGGTTCCCGGCTCCGACGGAGTGGTGGAGACACTGGAGGACGCCCGGCGGATCGCGTCGGAGATCGGCTATCCGATTATGGTCAAGGCCAGCGCCGGCGGGGGCGGCCGGGGCATCCGGTATGTAGGCGACGAAGGGGAGCTGGAATCGGCTTTTGTGGCCGCCAAACAGGAGGCCCTCAGCTTCTTCGCCAACGATCAGGTCTATATTGAAAAGTTTATCGAAGGCCCCCGGCATATTGAGGTGCAGATCCTGGCCGACCGGTTCGGAAATGTGGTCCATCTGGGAGAGCGGGACTGCTCCATGCAGCGCCGCAACCAGAAGGTGCTGGAGGAGTCTCCCTCCCCGGCCCCCTTTATGACCGGAGAACTGCGGGAGAAGATGGGCCAGGCGGCCTGTGCCGCGGCAAAAGCCTGCGGCTATGAAAATGCAGGGACTATTGAATTTTTGGTGGACGCCAAAGGCAACTTCTACTTCATGGAGATGAACACCCGGGTTCAGGTGGAGCATCCGGTCACCGAGCTTGTCTCAGGGGTGGATATTGTCCGCCGGCAGATTCTCATTGCCGCCGGGCACAAACTTCCCTATACCCAGAAGGACATCGCCCTCAAGGGACACGCCATCGAGTGCCGCATTAACGCGGAGAATCCGGCCCAGGGATTTCGCCCCTGCCCGGGCACCATCCAGGCGCTGCATATGCCGGGAGGCCCCGGCGTGCGTATTGACAGCGCCATCTATCAGGGTTATACTATAACCCCGTACTACGATTCTATGATTGCGAAACTGATCGTCTATGCCCCCACCCGCAAGGAAGCCATCCTCAAAATGCGTTGGGCCCTGGCTGAATTTTTGGTGGAGGGCGTTGACACCAATATTGAGTTTCAGTTAAACTTGGTGAAAGACCCGGACTTTGAGGCGGGCAACTTTGATATCGGATTTTTAGACAGAAAGAACTTTACCCATCGTTAGACGGGAGGGGAGTGATCCCCTATCCATAAAGGAGGCGGAGCTGTTTTGTGGGAAGATCTCTTCCAGAAGGTCAAGACACGGCTGGACATAGATGAACAGCCGATGGTCAAGGCTAAGAAAATCCACATCCCCAGCGACCTTCTCTTTAAGTGCCCCCGCTGCCAGCAGGTGGTGCTGATGGAGGAATTTGAGGCCGAGAACAAGGTCTGCAAGAACTGCGGCTATCATGCCAGGCTCTCCTCCAGAGAAAGACTGGAATTGACTGTTGACAACCAGACGTTTAAAGAATATGATACCCTTATGAAAAGCAAAAACCCCATCGACTTTCCCGGCTATGAGGAGAAAATCCGGGAGCTGCAGGAAAAGACGGGGCTGTCCGATGCTGTGGTCACCGGCGAGTGCGAGATCATGGGGGAGCCATGTGTCATCGCGGTGATGGATTCCCGCTTTATGATGGCTTCCATGGGCTCGGTGGTAGGGGAGAAAATAACCCGCGCCTTTGAAAGGGCCACCGAAAAACGCCTTCCCATCGTCATCTTCGCCTCTTCGGGAGGCGCCCGGATGCAGGAGGGGATCCTTTCCCTGATGCAGATGGCCAAAACTTCCGGAGCCTGTGCCCGCCACAGCGACGCGGGACTGCTTTACATCACGGTGCTCACCGATCCCACCACCGGAGGGGTCACCGCCAGCTTTGCCATGCTGGGAGACATTATCCTGGCAGAACCAAAGGTGCTGGTGGGCTTTGCCGGCCGCCGGGTCATTGAGGGCACCATCAAACAACGGCTGCCAGACGATTTCCAGTCGGCGGAATTTCTGGAAAGCCATGGTTTTGTAGACAAAATTGTGGAGCGCCGGGATATGAGAAAGACACTGGCAGATCTGCTCAGGCTGCACAGCGGAAGGACAGGTGGTGCCAATGAATAAGCTGACAACCTGGGAGCGCATTGAGCTCATCCGCAATAAGGAGCGTCCGACCCTCCGCGACTATATCCCCTTGGTCTTTGAGGAGTTCATCGAACTGCATGGAGACCGTTATTACGGCGATGATGGTGCCATTATAGGAGGCATTGCCACCCTGGGCGGAACTCCGGTGACGGTGGTCGGCCAGCTCAAGGGGAAAACCATTGAAGAAAACAAGAGGGCCAACTTCGCCATGGCCCATCCCGAGGGATACCGCAAAGCCCTGCGGCTGATGCGGCAGGCGGAGAAATTCCATCGTCCGATTATCTGCTTTATCGACACCCCCGGCGCTTTCTGCGGCATAGAGGCGGAAGAGCGGGGACAGGGCGAGGCCATCGCCAAAAATCTCTTTGAAATGATGGGGCTGAAAACCCCTGTGGTTTCCATCGTTTTAGGGGAAGGCGGCAGCGGCGGAGCCTTGGGTCTTGGAGTTTGCGACCGGCTTGCCATGCTGGAAAACGCAGTTTACTCGGTCATTTCCCCCCGGGGATGTGCCAGTATCCTGTGGAAGGATGCCAGCCGGGAGAAGGAAGCAGCCCAGGTGCTCAGGATGACGGCGGAGGACCTAAAGGAATTCGGCGTGTGTGACGATATCCTGGCGGAGCCCATGGGAGGCGCCCACAAGCAGCCCAAGCTGATGGCCCACACCATCCGGGACTATCTGCTCACCACTGTGGGAGCGCTCCAGGAAACTTCGGTGGAGGAGCTTTTAGAGAACCGTTACCATAAATTTAGGAAAATTGGTGAATTTTCCGAGGAATAACGCATAGAAATAGGTTTAACCGGTGATAGATCACCTTTAAATAATGAAAAAACAAAAGAAAGTTTTTCAAGGAGGAACAAGGCATGGTACTGGAGAAAGTCAGAGAAATTCTTTGCGATCAGCTGGATGTAGAGGAGGAGCAGGTTACCCTGGACGCCAGCATCACTGATGATTTGGGAGCAGATTCTTTGGATGTTGTCGACCTGGTCATGAGCATTGAGGAAGAATTCGATCTGGAATTCCCCGACGAGGAAGTTGAGAACATTAAAACTGTCGGCGACATTGTCAAGTACATTGAGTCGAAAGTAGAAGCGTAAAACCTGGATTACGAGCCGCCGCACTGGATCAGTGCGGCGGCCTTCTTTTATCACGGGAAGATTATGAATTTTCGAGTCGAATCATATTGAAAAATAGGTCAAATTCCCCTATAATAATGAATGTTGACCCTGTTAGTTAAAATGACAGGACAAATTAAAAATGGACTTTATTAAAAAGGAGTTGTAAGGATTGGATTTTCTCATTGACGGCATCATGTCCATCACTTGGCAACAGGTGGTCATGTGGGTCATCGGCGCGTTGTTGATCTATTTGGCCATCAAAAAAGACTATGAACCAGCGCTGCTCCTGCCCATGGGCTTTGGCGCAATTCTCGTTAACCTTCCCCTAAGCGGTGCGATCAACCAGACTATGGAAGGCATTGGCGAAGTCAATGGAATTATCGACTGGCTTTTCAATGTGGGTATTGAGGCCTCGGAAGCCATGCCGCTGCTGCTGTTTATCGGCATTGGCGCTATGATCGACTTTGGCCCTCTGCTTTCCAACCCCAAGATGTTCCTTTTTGGAGCGGCAGCCCAGTTTGGTATCTTCCTTACCATTACCGTGGCGGTAGTCTTCGGCTTTGGCCTGAAGGATGCGGCGGCCATCGGCATCATCGGTGCGGCGGACGGCCCCACCTCCATCCTGGTTTCCCAGGTGCTTAAATCCAACTATATCGGCCCCATCGCAGTGGCCGCCTACTCATATATGGCGTTAGTGCCCATTATACAGCCCTTTGCCATTAAACTTGTCACCACTAAAAAAGAGCGGGCCATCCGGATGCCTTATAATCCCAAAAACGTATCCCGGACCACCCGTATCCTCTTCCCCATCCTGGTGACCATCATCGCCGGCCTGGTCGCGCCTTCGTCGGTTTCCCTGGTGGGCTTCCTCATGTTCGGCAACCTGATCCGCGAGTGCGGACGTCTGGACTCCCTGAGCCAGACCGCCCAGAAAGAACTGGCCAACTTGGTCACCCTGCTGCTGGGTATCACCATCGCTTCCAGCATGAAGGCGGAGCAGTTTGTCTCCCCCACCACCCTGCTGATCATGGTACTGGGTCTGGTAGCGTTTATCTTCGACACCATCGGCGGCGTACTCTTCGCCAAGATCCTGAACCTGTTCCTGAAAAACAAGATCAATCCCATGGTGGGAGGCGCCGGTATCTCCGCTTTCCCCATGTCCGCCCGTGTAGTGCAGAAGCTGGCCCTCAAAGAGGATAATCAGAACCACCTGCTCATGCATGCCGTAGGCGCTAACGTTTCCGGACAGATTGCTTCGGTAGTTGCTGGCGGTATCATCCTGGGCCTGGTGCCGGGAATGCTGGGTTAATCATCCTGTAATGTAGAAAAGGAGAATGAATATGAACGTGGATATGCACGCATTAATGCAGACCCTCCAGCTCATGGGCCAGGGGATGCTGGGTATCTTTGTGGTCATTGTCTTGATCTACCTGGTGGTGCTGGTGCTGACCAAAGTGACCGGAAACAAGGAAAAAGAAGAAAAATAAACGGAGAAAACTCCATTGAGAAAACGCCGGGGTCCGGCAAGAGAAAGGTTTGAAAAACGTGGCAGATCAGAAGAAAATGGTAGAGGCCATTACCCCCATGGATGTGGACTTTGCCAAATGGTACACCGATGTGGTCATCAAGGCGGATCTGGTGGATTATTCCAGCGTCCGGGGCTGCATGATTTTCCGCCCCTACGGCTATGCCCTGTGGGAGAACATTCAGAAGATTTTCGACGCCAAGTTCAAGGCAACGGGACATGAGAATGTCTATATGCCAATGTTTATCCCAGAAAGCCTGCTCCAGAGGGAGAAGGATCACGTGGAGGGCTTTGCCCCTGAAGTGGCCTGGGTGACCCATGGCGGCAACGAAAAACTCACCGAGCGGCTGTGTGTCCGGCCCACCTCTGAAACCCTCTTCTGTGACCACTATGCCCATGTGATCAAATCCTACCGGGATCTGCCCATGCTTTACAATCAGTGGTGCTCGGTGGTCCGGTGGGAGAAGACTTCCCGCCCCTTCCTGCGCAACGTAGAATTCCTCTGGCAGGAGGGCCATACCATGCATGAGACCGCGGAGGAAGCCATGGAAGAAACCCAGCGGATGCTGGGCATCTACGCTGAGACCTGCGAGAACGACCTGGCGATCCCGGTGATCAAAGGCCGCAAGACTGACAAAGAGAAATTCGCCGGCGCGGAGGCAACCTATACCATCGAGGCCATGATGCACGATGGCAAGGCGCTGCAGAGCGGTACCTCCCATTATTTCGGCGACGGATTTGCAAAAGCCTTTGACGTCACCTTCACCGGTCGGGATAACACCCTGCAGCATCCTCATCAGACTTCCTGGGGCGTCTCTACCCGGCTCATCGGCGCCATCATCATGACCCACGGCGACGATAACGGCCTGGTGCTGCCGCCGGCGGTGGCTCCGACCCAAGTGGTCATCGTCCCCATTGCCATGCATAAGGAGGGCGTCACCGATAAGGCCAACGAGGTGCTGGCAAGGCTGCAGAAGTTCTGCCGGGCCAAAATCGATCTCAGCGACAACTCTCCCGGCTGGAAGTTTGCCCAGTACGAGATGAAGGGAGTACCCCTCCGCTTGGAGATCGGTCCTAAGGATATTGAGAAAAACCAGTGTGTCCTGGTTCGCCGGGATAACCGGGAAAAATATTTTGTCTCCCTGGATGAGCTGGAGACCAAAGTCCCCGAGCTGCTTCAGATGGTTCACGACGGCATGTATGAGAGAGCCCGGAAAAACCGGGAGGAAAAAACCTACGAGGCCACAACCCTGGAACAGCTCAAGGAAATTGCCGAGACCAAGCCGGGCTTTATTAAGGCTATGTGGTGCGGCGACCAGGCCTGCGAGGAAAAACTCAAAGAGGTGGCAGGGGTTTCTTCCCGCTGCATGCCCTTTGAGCAGGAGCATCTCTCCGATACCTGCGTCTGCTGCGGCAAGCCTGCCAAGGCGATGGTCTACTGGGGCAAAGCCTATTAAGCCCCCGCCCGGGGAGGAATTCGCGCTGTGGGGTCAATCGCAACGTAATTGCGTGTGACGCGGGCGGGCAGTGCCCGCAGCCGAGTCGCGCTGATGTGTCGACCGCAACGTATTCGCGTGAGACGCGGCAAAGTTTCAAACGAGACCTAGGGCGCGTCTTCCCCGCCGGGAGGCGCGCGGTAAAATACAGAAAATAAAAATGACGAAAGGTGGAGGAACACCATGGCAAACATCATTATCAGCCCCAACAAATATGTCCAGGGCCAGGGAGAGCTCTCTAATTTGAGCGGCTATGTCAAGAGCCTGGGCACATCTGTGCTGATCCTCATCAGCGCCGGCGGCATGAAGCGCCTCGGCAGTCTGGTGGAGAGCAGCTTTGCGGATACCGGCATTGCCTATGCCTTTGAGACCTTTGGCGGCGAATGCTCCGAAAATGAGATCAACCGCCTGCGCAAAGTCGTTGCTGAGAAAAAATGCGACTGCGTCATCGGCATTGGCGGCGGCAAGATCCTGGATACTGCCAAGGCTGTGGCTTATTATGAGAAATGCCCGGTTGTGGTCTGCCCCACCATTGCTTCCACCGACGCGCCCTGCTCGGCCCTGTCGGTGATCTACTCTGACGACGGCGTCTTTGAAAGATACCTGTTCCTTCCCGCCAACCCCAACCTGGTGCTGGTGGATAGCGCGATTGTGGCGGCAGCGCCTGCCCGCCTGCTGGTTTCCGGCATGGGCGATGCCCTGGCCACCTATTTTGAGGCGAGAGCCACCAAGGCCAGCCGCAGCGATACCTGCGCCGGAGGCAAGGTGACCAGCGCCGCCATGGCCCTGGCTAAGCTCTGCTACGACACCCTGATGACCGAAGGCGTCAAGGCGAAAATCGCTGTGGAGGCCGGCGTCTGCACCGAAGCGGTGGAGAGGATCATTGAGGCCAACACCTATCTCAGCGGTATCGGCTTTGAGAGCGGCGGCCTGGCCGGCGCCCATGCCATCCACAACGGACTGACCTGCATCAAGGAATGCCATCACCTCTATCACGGCGAGAAGGTGGCTTTCGGCACATTGACCCAGCTGGTGCTGGAGAATGCGCCGGAGGAGGAAATCGAAGAAGTGGTTTCCTTCTGCATTGAGGTTGGCCTGCCTGTCACCTTCGCGGAGATGGGCATTAAGAAGGTGGATAAGGAAAAACTTATGGAAGCTGCCACCCTGGCCAGCGCCGAAGGGGACACCCTGCGGAACATGCCCTTGGAGGTTACCCCCGAAAAGGTGTGCGCGGCCATGATTGCAGCGGACGCCATCGGACGCTATTTCAAGGATTAATAAAAAGCATAAAAAGTGGCAGGACTTTCGTTCTGCCGCTTTTTTCTTTTTCGTCCCCAACGACACGCCGCCTGACAAAGGGGTTATCGCGCCGCGTTTTAGATATAACCTAAGCCCGTGAACTGCCCGCAGGCAGATCCCATGCCGCAAAAAAACTTTGGGATTTTATCTAAATTTGACGAAAAATTATTGTAAAAAATGGGCAAAGCAACAAAGTTGCATTTCCTCGGGAATTTCCTTGTAAAATAGTAAAAAAAGCTTGCATTTAAGCCATTTTTATAGTATTATATTTAAGCACGACTGCACTAGATATGCGATGAAGCGGGAGGTTGCTGCTCTTGGAAGCAGGGAATTTCCGCCGAGTATGTCCGATTTAAAACCGGGCGACAAAAAATACTGAAACCGCGAAAAATCTTGGGAAGATTGCGTCTTTCCGCGATTTTTGGCGCTCTCGTAAGGCTGTAACATGCCTGATGTCCCGGCTAGACGTGTGGTTTCCCCACAGTTTAACCGGTTTTTTAAATGGTCGAGCACGGAACACACGGCTCGGTGTTCAGTTTTTTGATCGTTGCCCCGCACAAGCGAAATTATGAGGAGGCGATGGTAGTGGCAGTCAAAGAAAACATCAGAATCAGACTGAAGAGTTATGACCCCAAGCTGATCGACGCAGCGGCTGAAAAGATCGTTGCAATCGCGAAGAGAGAGAACGACAAGATTTCCGGTCCGATCCCCCTTCCCACCGAGAAAGAGGTCATCACCATCCTGCGCGCTGTCCACAAGGACAAAGACAGCCGCGAGCAGTTTGAGATGAGAACCCACAAAAGACTCATCGACATAATTAAGCCGTCCAAAAAGACTGTTGAGGCTTTGTTAGGTCTTGAGCTTCCTGCCGGCGTGGATATCGAAGTCAAGCTTTAATCCCACCCGGTCAGGTCAAGTTGGCCCCCATCGGGAGTCAACCAATAACCATAGGAGGTAAGTAGAGTATGCAAAAATGCATCGTAGGCAAAAAGATTGGCATGACCCAGCTTTTTGACGAAAAGGGAAAAGTCATCCCGGTCACCGTTGTGGAAGCGGGCCCCTGCGTTGTTGTCCAGAAGAAAACTGTGGACAATGACGGTTACCAAGCTGTACAGATCGGCTTTGGGGATATCCGTTCCAAAAACGTGAACAAGCCCATCGCCGGCCACTTCGCAAAGGCCGACGCTCCGGTGAAGAGAACCCTCAAAGAGTTCCGCCTGGACAACTGTGACGAGCTGAACGTAGGCGACATCATCAAAGCCGACAAATTCGAGCTGGGTGATAAGGTCGACGTTTGCGGCACCAGCAAAGGTAAAGGCTATGCCGGTACCATCAAGCGCTGGAACAACGCCAGACTGAAAGAGACCCACGGTTCCGGACCTGTGCACCGTCACGCTGGTTCCATGGGCGTGTGCAGCGACCCGTCCAGGGTTTTCAAAGGCAAGAAGCTGCCGGGCCATTTGGGTACTGAGACCGTTACTGTCCAGAACCTGGAGGTAGTAAAGGTAGATGCAGAAAACAACCTGATCGCGCTGAAAGGTGCAATCCCGGGCCCCAAGAACGGGATCGTCTTTATCACTGACAGCGTGAAGAAGGCTTAAGGGAAGGAGGAAGCACGATGCCAAAAGTTACCGTATTTGACATGGCTGGAAAAAATGTTGGCGAGATCGAGCTTTCCGATGCGATCTTCGGGATCACCCCCAACACATCTGTGATGCACGACGCTGTCGTAAATTACCTGGCCAACCAGCGCCAGGGTACACAGTCCACCAAGACCCGTACTGAGGTTGCAGGCGGCGGCCGCAAACCCTGGAGACAGAAAGGCACCGGCCACGCAAGACAGGGTTCCATCCGGGCTCCTCAGTGGAGACACGGCGGAATCGCTCTGGGTCCCAAACCTCGGGATTACAGCTACAGCCTGAACAAGAAGGTCAAGAGACTGGCCATGAAATCCGCATTTTCCAGCAAAGCGCAGGCTGGCGAGATCGTTGTTCTCGACGCCCTGAAGCTGGATCAGATCAAGACAAAGAGCATTGTGGAAATGCTCAAAGCTCTGGGAGCTGACCGCAAGGCACTCATCGTTATGCCGGAAGTTGACAACACAGTTGTCATGAGCGCGAGAAACATCCCCGGCGTCAAGACCGCCTTGGTTAACACCCTGAACGTATACGACATCCTTAACTACGATAAATTCATCGTTGTCAAGGACGCCGTGGCAAAGATCGAGGAGGTGTATGCATAATGAAGGCCGCTCAGGACATCATTATCCGCCCCATCATCACCGAGGCTTCCATGGAGGCCATCGGCATGAAAAAATACACGTTTAAAGTAGCTACCGACGCCAACAAAATCGAAATCGGCCAGGCCGTTGAAGAACTGTTCGGTGTGAAGGTTGCAAAAGTGAACACCATGAACGTCAGAGGCAGAAAAAAACGGATGGGCAGAAACGTCGGCTACAAGCCCAACTGGAAGAAGGCCATCGTTACTCTCAAAGAAGACTCCAAAGGCATCGAGTTCTTCGAGAGCATGGTGTAGTCCCTACGGAATAGACAGCCGATTGCTAGGGACTTGTATGGGATACTCATAAATCCCGCTAAACCAAGTTCTTGTCAGCGGAATCTTCCGCGAAACAGAATTTATGAGGAGAGTGAAACCGAATGGCGATCAAGACTTACAACCCGACCACAGCCGGTCACCGTGGCATGACCACCACCGACTTCAGCGGGCTGAGCAAGGTTGCTCCGGAGAAGAGCCTTCTGGAAACCATGAAGAGCAATTCCGGCCGCAACAATACAGGTAGAATTACCGTTCGTCACCGTGGCGGCGGCAATCGCAGAAAATACCGCATCATCGATTTCAAGAGAGACAAGGTCGGCAAGGCCAACGTTCTCACCCTGGAATACGACCCCAACCGTTCCGCACATATTGCCCTGGTGCAGTATGAGGACGGCGAGAAACGCTACATCATCGCTCCGGTAGGCCTGAAGGTGGGCGACACCATTGCCACCGGTCCTGATGCTGATATTAAACCGGGCAATGCCCTTCCCATGACCAACATCCCCGTGGGTACCTTCATCCACAACGTGGAGATGTATCCCGGCAAAGGCGCACAGCTTGCCCGTGCCGCCGGTATTCTGGCACAGCTCATGGCAAAAGAAAACGGCTACGCGCTGATCAGACTGCCCTCCGGCGAGCTTCGCAATGTTCCTGTCACCTGCATGGCCACCATCGGCCAGGTCGGCAACGTTGACCACGAGAACGTCAACATCGGTAAAGCCGGCCGCAAACGCCACATGGGTTGGAGACCTACCGTCCGCGGTTCTGTTATGAACCCCTGCGATCACCCCCACGGTGGTGGTGAAGGTAAATCCCCCGTTGGCCGTCCGGGCCCTGTAACCCCGTGGGGCAAACCTGCACTGGGCTACAAGACAAGAGCGAAACATCACCGCTCCGACAAGTTCATTGTGAAACGTCGCAACGCTAAATAGAGCGACATGAAAGGAGGCAGATGATCAATGGGTAGAAGCGTAAAAAAAGGCCCTTTCGTACAGGAAGCACTGTATAAGAGAGTCGTCGCTATGAACGAGGCCGGCGAGAAGAAGGTCCTCAAGACCTGGAGCCGCGCATCTACAATATTCCCCGAATTCGTCGGACACACCTTTGCTGTCCACGATGGACGCAAACATGTGCCTGTGTATATTACCGAAGATATGGTCGGTCACAAACTCGGTGAGTTTGCCCCCACCAGAACCTTCAAAGGCCACGCAGGCTCCAAGAAATCGAATACCGGAAAGTAAAGAAGGCCGGAAGGAGGATTACCTATGGAAGCGAGGGCTTACCTTAGATATGCCCGTATTGCGCCCCGCAAAGTCCAGATTGTGCTTGACCTGATCCGGAACAAGCCGGTGGACGAGGCGATGGCGATACTCAAGTATACACCGAAGGCTGCATGTGAGCCTCTTCAGAAGCTCCTGAAATCGGCCGTGGCAAACGCGGAGAATAACAACAACATGGATAGAAACAACCTGTTTGTTGCCGAGTGTTTTGTTACACCGGGACCGACCCTGAAAAGGATCCGGCCGAGAGCACAGGGCCGTGCATTTAGCATCAAGAAAAGAACTTCGCACATGACCCTGGTTCTGAGAGAAAAGGAATAAGCTGAAAGAGGAGGTAAACTATGGGCCAGAAAGTTAACCCACATGGTCTCAGAGTGGGCGTAATCAAAGATTGGGATTCCCGCTGGTTTGCTAAGGACGATGCTTTCGGCGATATCCTCGTTGAGGATTATAAGCTGCGTAAGTTCCTTAAAAAGACTTTGTATGCTGCCGGCGTCCCCCGCATCGAGATCGAGCGCGATGCCAAGAGAATCAGAATCAACATCCACTGCGCCAAACCCGGTATGGTGATCGGCAGAGGCGGCACAGAGATCGAGAAGCTCCGCAAAAACTGCGAGGCACTCATTGGAAAACCTGTTTTCCTCAACATCGTTGAGGTAAAACAACCCGATAAAAACGCACAGCTGGTGGCCGAGTCCATCGCATCCCAGCTGGAGCGCAGAATCTCCTTCAGACGCGCCATGAAACAAGCCATCGGCCGCGCCATGAAGTTGGGAGCAAAAGGCATTAAGACCTGCGTGTCCGGCCGTCTGGGCGGCGCGGAGATCGCCCGTACCGAGCATTATCACGAGGGCACCATCCCGCTGCAGACCCTGCGCGCAGACATCGACTATGGATTTGCTGAGGCAAACACCACCTATGGCAAAATCGGCGTCAAGGTTTGGATCTACGCCGGAGAGGTACTGCAGGAAGTTAGAAAGCCTCAGAGGGAAGGAGGCAGAAAATAATGCTTCTACCGAAGAGAGTTAAATACCGCCGTGTCCACAGAGGACGTCTGAAGGGCAAAGCTATGCGGGGCAACACTGTTTCCAACGGTGAGTACGGTCTGCAGGCTCTGGAGCCCTCCTGGGTTACCTCCCAGCAGATTGAGGCGGCTCGTATCGCTATGACCCGTTACATCAAACGTGGCGGTCAGGTATGGATCAAAATTTTCCCCGATAAGCCCGTTACCGAGAAACCGGCTGAGACCCGAATGGGTTCCGGTAAAGGTAGCCCTGAGTACTGGGTTGCCGTTGTAAAACCCGGCCGCGTTATGTTCGAGATGGGCGGCGTCAGTGAAGACGTTGCAAGGGAAGCTATGAGACTTGCAGCTCACAAGCTCCCGCTGAAGTGCAAATTTATCACCAAGGAGAAGGAGGCGGAGAAGTAATGAAAGCGACAGAGATTCGTGATATGACCCAGTCCGAGCTGAATGCAAAGCTGGCGGACCTCAAAGCTGAGCTTTTCAACCTCCGGTTCCAGCACGCCATCAATCAGCTGGATAACCCCATGCGGATCAAAGCGGTGAAAAAAGACATCGCCCGGATTAAGACCATCATCCGCGAAAAAGAGAGCGTGCAGTAACACGGAAGG
Organism: Zongyangia acetica; assembly: GCF_038739695.1. NCBI lineage: Bacteria > Bacillati > Bacillota > Clostridia > Eubacteriales > Oscillospiraceae > Zongyangia > Zongyangia acetica. Next base: position 137,178 of record NZ_JBBEWN010000007.1, read on the forward strand.
GAGGATGAAACTGTGAGCGAGAGAAACCTCAGAAAAACGAGGGTCGGCACTGTTGTCAGCAATAAGATGGACAAAACTGTTGTCGTCGCCATTAAAGACAACGTAAAACACCCCCTTTATAAAAAGATCATCAAACGCACGGTGAAGCTGAAAGCCCACGACGCAGACAATGCCTGCGGCATCGGCGACAAGGTGCAGGTGATGGAGACCCGCCCCATTTCCAAGGATAAAAGATGGAGGGTTACTACCATCATCGAGAAAGCGAAATAGTCAAACTGTCAAAGCCGAAAGGAGGAACGCTCTGTGATACAGATGCAGACCTATCTGAAGGTTGCCGACAACACCGGTGCAAAGGAACTGATGTGCATCCGTGTGCTGGGAGGCACCCGCAGAAGATACGCCAACATTGGCGATGTAGTTGTAGCTTCGGTTAAAAAAGCTGCACCCGGCGGCGTTGTCAAAAAAGGTGAAGTGGTCAAAGCGGTCATCGTTCGCTCTGCGAAGGGCCTGCGCCGCGACGACGGTTCTTACATTCGTTTCGACGAAAACGCAGCCGTTATTATAAGAGAAGACAAAAACCCGAGGGGCACACGTATTTTTGGCCCGGTGGCGAGGGAACTCCGCGATAAGGATTACCTCAAGATATTAAGCCTCGCCCCTGAGGTGCTTTAATGGAGGTGCTCTGGAATGAATAAAATTCATGTCAAAAAGGGCGATACCGTCATTGTTCTGTCCGGCAAGGACAAGGGCAAAAAAGGCAAGGTTCTGGCTGTCAGCCCCGCTGAGCAGAAGGTCATTGTCGAGGGCATCAACATGGTCACCAAACATGTGAAACCTCGCAGAATGGGCGAGCCCGGCGGCATTGTCAAGGCGGAAGGCGCCATGTATGCCAGCAAGGTACAGCTGGTTTGCCCGCGCTGCGGCAAACCCACCCGCATCGGCCACAAGATCCTGGCTGACGGGAGCAAGGTTCGTATGTGCAAAAACGAAAAATGCGGCGAGACTTTTTAAGTGAGGAGGAAACAACATGGCTAGAATGAAAGACTTCTATGTGAAAGAAGTAGCTCCGGCTTTGATGAAAAAGTTCGGCTACCAGAGCGTCATGCAGATCCCGAAGCTTGAAAAGATCGTCATCAACGTTGGCTGCGGCGAAGCCCGCGACAACCACAAGGTCATCGAGGCAATCATTTCCGACCTTTCCACGATCACCGGCCAGCGGCCCGTCGTCTGCAAGGCAAAGAAATCGGTTGCTAACTTCAAGCTCCGTGAAGGCATGGACATCGGCGCAAAGGTCACCCTGCGCTCCGACCGGATGTATGAGTTCCTGGATCGCCTCTTTAACGTTGCGCTGCCGCGCGTTAGAGACTTCAGAGGCATCAACGCCAACTCCTTCGACGGACGCGGCAACTACTCCATGGGACTTAAGGAGCAGCTTCTGTTCCCTGAAATCGAGTACGATAAAATTGATAAGGTTCGCGGCATGGACATCTGCTTTGTCACCACCGCGAAAACCGACGAGGAAGCCCGGGAGCTGCTGACTCTCATGGGCGCCCCGTTCGCGAAGTAAGGGGGAAGATTTGTGGCAAAGAAATCCATGATTGCAAAACAGCAGAGAACTCCCAAGTTCTCCACAAGAGCATACAACAGATGCAAAATCTGCGGCAGGCCACACGCCTATCTTCGCAAGTTCGGCATTTGCCGTATCTGCTTTAGGGAGCTCGCCTACAAAGGCCAGATCCCGGGCGTGAAGAAGGCCAGCTGGTAAAAAGAGCAAAGGAGGTTGACGGCATGCAGATCACCGATACAATTGCCGATTTGCTGACACGCATCAGAAACGCTAACTCAGCAAAACACGACACGGTGGATGTCCCCGCTTCCAACATGAAGAAAGCGATCACGCAGATTCTTGTGGACGAGGGATATATCAAAGGCTTCCAGGTCATCGACGATGGTAAGCAAGGGATTATCCGTATTACCTTAAAATACGGTGAGAATAAATCACAGGTCATCACTGGCCTGCGTAGGGTATCCAAACCCGGCCTGCGCATCTACACCAGCTGCGAGGATATGCCCAAGGTGATGAAGGGCCTCGGCATCGCGATTCTCTCCACATCCAAGGGCGTTATGACCGACAGACAGGCCCGCAAGGAAAATGTCGGCGGCGAAGTCCTTGCATTTATTTGGTAAGGAGGTGCACAGGGAATGTCTCGTATCGGAAGAAAACCAATTGAAATTCCCGCAGGCGTTGATGTAAAGGTCAACGGACACGAGGTTGTTGTCAAAGGCCCCAAAGGCGCTCTTGACATGACCTTCCATCCTGAAATCGGGATTGCGCTGGAAGGCAATGAGATTATCGTCTCCCGTCCTTCCGAAGATAAAATGCACAAGAGCCTGCACGGTCTGACCCGGACCCTGATCGCCAACATGGTACAGGGTGTCACTGCCGGCTTCAGCAAAGAGCTGGAGATCAACGGTGTTGGTTACCGTGCTGCAAAACAGGGTAAAAACCTGGTTTTGACACTGGGTTACTCCCATCAGGTCATCGTGCCTGAGATCGATGGCATCACCATCGAAGTACCTGCCCCCAACAAAGTCATTGTCCACGGCGCTGACAAACAGCAGGTTGGACAGTTTGCCGCAGAGATCCGCGAGAAACGTCCGCCGGAACCCTATAAGGGCAAGGGCATCAAGTACGTTGACGAAGTGATCATCCGCAAGGAAGGCAAGGCCGGTAAGGGCAAGAAGTAATTAAAGGAGTGAAAAAGCTATGGTGACAAAGCCTGACAGCAACAAAGCAAGGCTTTTAAGACATCGCAGAGTGCGCGCTAAGATCAGCGGCACCGCGCAGCGTCCGCGCCTCAACGTATTCCGCTCCGCAAAACACATCTACGCCCAGATTATTGATGATGTGAAGGGAGTCACCTTGGTTTCCGCATCTTCTATGGACAAAGATTTTGAAGGTTTTGGCGGTAACAAAGAGGCTGCTAAAAAGGTCGGCATGACCATCGGCAAAAAAGCCATGGAAGCCGGCATTACCGAAGTGGTGTTTGACCGCAGCGGATATATTTATCACGGCCGCATCAAAGAGCTGGCCGACGGCGCTCGCGAGAGCGGACTGAAATTCTAGGGAGGAGGATACTTTTGGCTAGAATCGACGGATCTACACTTGAACTCACTGAAAGAGTTGTATCCATCAACCGTGTATCCAAAACCGTAAAAGGCGGCCGTATTTTCAAATTCGCCGCCCTGGTAGTAGTCGGAGACGGCAACGGCATCGTAGGCTTTGGCATTGGCAAAGCTTCCGAGGTCCCGGATGCAATTCGTAAGGGAATCGAGGACGCTAAAAAGAACCTCATCAAAGTTTCCCTGAAAGGCACAACCATTCCTCACGAGATCATCGGCGTATTCGGCGCCGGCCGCGTTCTGATGAAACCGGCTGCCCCTGGTACCGGTGTAATCGCTGGCGGCGCGGTCCGTGCAGTCCTTGAGACCGCCGGTATCCGTGATATCCGTACAAAATGCCTGCGCTCCAATAACCCCTGCAACGTGGTGAGCGCGACCATGAACGGTCTGGCCTCCCTGCGCGACGCAGAGCAAGTCGCAGCAATCCGGGGCAAGACTGTCAAAGAAATCTTAGGTTAAGGGAGGGGATTACAATGGCAAACCTGAAAATCAAGCTTACAAAAAGCTTTGCGGGGAAAAAGGACGACCAGATCGCCACAGCCAAATCCCTGGGCCTTCGCAAAATCGGTGCACAGGTGATTCAGCCTGATAATGCAGCAACAAGAGGGAAAGTCGCCAAGATCTCCCACATGGTTGAGGTAGAAGAGGCGTAAGGCTTCCCCATCAATTGATGAGTAATGCAGGCAGAAAGCCTAACAAGGAGGTGCGAACACGATGAAATTGCACGAGCTATCTCCGGCACCTGGTTCCGTAAAGGATGTTAAGCGCAAAGGCAGAGGTGCTGGTTCTGGAAACGGCAAAACAGCCGGCAAAGGCCATAAAGGCCAGAATGCACGTTCCGGCGGCGGTGTCAGACCCGGATTTGAAGGCGGTCAGATGCCTCTGCAGAGACGTATCCCCAAGAGAGGCTTCAATAACATCTTCGCGAAAAAGTATGCAGCCATCAATGTTTCCGCCCTGGAGCGGTTTGAGGACGGCGCTACTGTAGACGAGAAAGCAATCATTGAGGCTGGAATTCTGAAAAAACCCCTGGATGGCATTAAAATCCTGGGAAATGGTGAACTCACCAAAAAGCTGACAGTAAGCGTCGCTGCCTTCTCTGCTTCCGCAAAGCAGAAAATTGAAGCGGCGGGCGGAAAGGCTGAGGTGAAGTAGAGTGTTTGAAACCCTGAAAAATGCGTGGAAAATCGCTGATTTGAGGAAAAAGATTCTATTTACCCTGTTTATCCTGCTTCTGTTCAGAATCGGCTCTGCCATCCCGGTTCCTTTCCTGGATCCCTCTGGGATGAAAGAGATGCTCAGCCAGAGCGGTAACCTGCTGGGTTATCTGGATGTTCTGACCGGTGGTGCTTTGGGCAACGCGACCATCTTCGCTATGTCCATTACCCCCTACATTACATCCTCCATCGTAATCCAGCTGCTGACCATCGCCATTCCGGCCCTGGAAAGAATGGCCAAGGAAGGCGAGGACGGCCGGAAGAAGATCAACAAGATCACCCGGTATACCACTGTGGGTCTTGCGCTGATCCAGGCTATCGCTTATTATCTCATGCTGAGGAACACTTCTGGTGTTGTCCAGTACACCACTGGCTTCTCCGGATGGTTTGCAGCGATTGTCATTGTTGCCTGCTTTACCGCTGGTACGGCTCTGATCGTCTGGTTGGGTGAGCAGATCAACGAAAAAGGAATCGGCAACGGTATCTCCATGATCCTCTTTGCCGGTATCCTCTCCCGCTTCCCGTCGGTTATCGCCACCTTTATCGCCTACTTCCAGCTGGCGGCAATCGGCCAGACCCAGTATTACTTCCTGGTTCCCCTGGTCGTCGTCATCTTCCTGGTGGTCATCGCCTTCATTGTGCTGATGACCAATGCGGAGCGGAGAATCCCGGTACAGTACGCGAAGCGTGTGGTGGGCCGGAAACAGTATGGCGGCCAGTCCAGCCATATTCCTATCAAGGTCAATATGTCCGGCGTTATGCCCATCATCTTTGCCAGCTCCTTGCTGTCCATCCCGGGCACCATCAAGGCATTTGTTGACCCGAGCGAAACCGGCTTCTGGGGCAAATTCCTGGGCGCGTTTGATTACAATACAGCAGTTTACGCTATCATCTACTTCCTGCTGATTATTGCTTTCAACTACTTTTATGTTTCTGTCCAGTATAACCCCATTGAAATTTCCAACAATATCCGCAAAAACAACGGAACGGTTCCCGGTATTCGGCCTGGAAAACCCACTTCCGACTTTATTGGGAAAATTATCAGCAAGATTACCTTCATCGGTGCGATTTTCCTGGCCCTTGTGGCTATCCTGCCCATCGCCTTTGGCGCGGTCAGCGGCATGAATATCGCACTGGGCGGTACAACGGTCCTGATTATCGTTGGTGTTGCAATTGACACCATGAGACAGATGGAATCCCAGATGATGATGCGTCACTACAAGGGCTTCCTTGAATAGTAGATTAAAGGAGGATATGGTTATGAAGCTGATTCTTCTCGGCGCACCCGGCGCCGGCAAAGGCACACAGGCTGAGGTGATCTGTGATCACCTGCACATTCCGGCTATCAGTACCGGAAACATCATCCGTGAAGCACTGAAGAATGAAACCGAGATGGGGCTGAAGGCCAAATCCTATATGGAAGCCGGCACTTTGGTCCCCGACGATGTAGTCATCGGCATTATCCAGGAGCGCCTGGCTAAAGATGACTGCAAGGATGGATTCATTCTGGATGGCTTCCCCCGCACCGTTGTCCAGGCACAGGCACTGGATGACATGGGTGTGGAAATCGACAGAGTCATCAACATTGAAGTGTCCGACGAAGACATCGAAAAGAGACTGTCCGGCCGCCGTGTCTGCGAGAGCTGCGGCACTTCCTATCATCTGCTTTACAAAGCTCCCAGGAACGAAGGACTGTGCGACCGCTGCGGCGGAAAGCTCATCACCCGCAAAGACGATCAGCCCGAAACCATTCGTGACCGGTTGAAAGTTTATCATGAGCAGACCGAGCCTCTGAAGGACTTCTATGCTCAGAAGGGTAAGCTGCGCACTGTCATCGGCCAGGAAGAGGTCGCGGACACAACAAAACTTACTTTGAAAGCCCTGGAGGATTAACCATGATTGTGCTGAAAACGGCGAGAGAGCTCGAACTCATGCGGGAGGCGGGCAGAATCTCTGCAATGGCACTGAAGGTGGCCGGGGAGCATATCAAACCCGGCGTATCCACCAAAGACATCGACACTGTGGTGCACGATTATATCGTGTCCGAAGGTGCGGTGCCGTCCTTCTTGGGATATGGTGGTTTTCCAGGCAGCGCATGTATCTCAGTCAATAATGAGGTTATTCATGGCATCCCGAAAAAGACCAAAGTGATCCAATCCGGCGACATCGTCAGTGTAGATGTGGGCGCTTGCATCCATGGTTTCCATGGAGACAACGCCTACACCTTCCCGGTGGGAGAGATCAGCCCAGAAGCCCAAAGGCTGCTGGACGTCACCCGCCAGAGCCTGGAGATTGGCGTCAAGGCAGCCGTGGCGGGCAACCGCATCGGGGATATCGGCCATGCGGTTCAGACCTATGTGGAAGAAAACGGAATGGCGGTTGTCAAGAAGTTTGTCGGCCACGGCGTAGGAGAAAATCTGCATGAATCCCCGGATGTTCCCAACTACGGCCGGGCCGGACGGGGCGCCCGTCTGGTACCTGGTATGACGATCGCTATTGAGCCCATGGTGAACGCTACCGGAGAAAACGTCAAAGTGCTGGCAGACGGCTGGACAACGGTAACTACAAGCGGCAGCTTGTCAGCCCATTTTGAATACACCATTGCGATCACAGAAAATGGTCCTGTGGTGCTGACCCGTCCATAAGCGGGAGGGACAAAATGGAAATAGCAAAAGGCTGCGTCGTGAAATCCGTGGCGGGCCATGACGGCGGTCGGTTTTATGTAGTTCTTTCCCTAACAGATGGCTTCGCGGTCATCGCCGATGGGAAGGAACGGAAGCTGGAAAGGCCCAAACGTAAAAACCTTCGCCATCTGCGGCCGACCAACACTGTCCTGGACGTGGAGACACTGACAACCAACAACAAATTGAGGCGCGCTCTCCGGGAGTTTAACGGCTCCCTGGACGCTCCCGTCAATGAGGAGCTGTGAGCAGCCCGTCACCTGCGAGGGAGGTATTTGCTTGTCGAAAGACGATGTAATCGAGATTGAGGGTACCGTGCTGGAAGCCCTGCCCAACGCCACATTCCAGGTGGAGCTTCAAAACGGTCATAAAATTCTGGCCCATATCTCAGGCAAACTGCGGATGAACTTTATCCGCATCCTGCCCGGGGATAAGGTGACGGTCGAGATGTCACCCTACGACCTCACCAAGGGACGCATCACATGGCGTTCTAAATAGCCCCACCGGGCCGGTAACAAGGAGGTATTTCAAATGAAAGTCAGACCTTCCGTGAAACCTATTTGCGAGAAGTGCAAAGTCATTAAGCGCAAAGGGCGTGTAATGGTTATTTGCGTAAACCCCAAGCATAAACAGCGCCAGGGCTAAGCTCTGGTCAGAGAGCATCCTGCGGTAGGGAGAGATTCCCGCAAAACCGCAATCAGGTACTTTTAACGAAAAGTATAGAAGGAGGTGCAACAGTTATATGGCACGTATAGCTGGTGTTGACCTGCCCAGAGAGAAGCGGGTCGAGATTGGCCTTACCTACATCTATGGTATCGGCCGCAAAAAAGCTCAGGACATTATCCAGGCGACAGGCGTCAATCCGGACACAAGGGTGAGAGATCTCAGCGAGGATGACGTTTCCAAACTGCGTGAGTACATCGACCACAATGTGCAGGTGGAAGGTGATCTGCGCCGTGAGGTCGCACTGAACATCAAGAGACTGGTAGAAATCGGATGCTATCGCGGTGTTCGTCATAGAAAGGGCCTGCCCGTTAGAGGCCAGCGCTCCAAGACCAACGCAAGAACCCGCAAGGGACCGAAGAAGACCATCGCCAACAAGAAAAAGTAACTAGGGAGGGATAAGAGAGATGGCAAAAGCAACAGCGAAAAAGGCCACTCGCCGGCGTCGTGAACGCAAAAACATCGAACGTGGCGCCGCACATATCCAGTCCACCTTTAACAATACCATTGTTACCATCACCGACACACAGGGCAATGCCCTTTCGTGGGCAAGTGCAGGCGGACTCGGATTCAGAGGTTCCAGAAAATCTACTCCGTTCGCAGCACAGACCGCAGCAGAGACCGCTGCAAAAGCCGCTATGGAACATGGTCTGAAAACGGTGGAAGTATATGTCAAAGGCCCGGGCTCCGGCCGTGAGGCTGCAATCCGTGCCCTGCAGGCAGCAGGACTGGAAGTTAACATGATTAAAGACGTAACTCCGATTCCCCATAACGGCTGCCGCCCGCCCAAGAGACGGCGTGTATAGCACCAAAGGTGCAGGAGAATCCGCGGCCTGACGCCATGCAGGCCCAGGGCGGGAGATCCCCCGCGGATTCGTATTTATCAGGAGGTGTAACCATATGGCAAGATATACTGGAGCAGTTTGCAGACAGTGCCGTCGCGAGGGCCAGAAGCTCTTCCTGAAAGGGGAGAGATGCTACTCCGATAAGTGTGGACTTGTCCGCAGAAGCTATGCTCCCGGCCAGCACGGCCAGGGCCGTAAGAAGAACTCTGAGTACGGCCTGCAGCTGCGCGAGAAACAGAAAGCAAGACGCTTTTATGGTGTTCTGGAAGGCCAGTTTAGAAAATACTTCGAGATGGCGGAACGTAAACAGGGCGTGACCGGTGAAAACCTGCTCCGCATCCTGGAGAGCCGTATCGACAACGTGGTATACCGCTGCGGATTTGCCTCTTCTAGAAAAGAAGGCAGACAGCTGGTCCGTCACGGCCATTTCACCGTCAACGGCAAGAAGGTAAACATTCCTTCTTATCTGCTCAAGGCTGGCGATGTAATCGCGATCGCCGGTGCAAGCAAGAATTCCGACAAGATCAAAGCGGTTGTGGAAGCGAACTCCGCCAAACCGGTTCCCAAATGGCTGGATGTCGATCGTCAGAACCTGCAGGCAACTGTCGCTGAGCTGCCGAACCGTGAGGACATTGACCTTGAGGTTGAGGAGCATCTCATCGTCGAGCTTTACTCTAAGTAATGCACGACACATCGGCAAAGGAAGGCGAAAAACACGGGTCCATTTTGGGCCTGTCCGACTAGGAGGGTTATGAATGATTGAAATTGAGAAGCCAAGAATTGAGACGGCGGATATGAAGTCCGACGGGACTTATGGTAAATTTATCGTTGAGCCTCTCGAGCGTGGCTTTGGTACAACGTTAGGTAACAGCCTACGGCGTGTGCTGCTCTCCTCGCTTCCTGGTGTTGCCGTCACATCTGTCAAGATTGACGGTATTCAACATGAATTTTCAACGATTCCCGGAGTGAAAGAGGACGTCACCGAGATTATCCTCAATATCAAAGGGCTGACAGCCAAGCTTTACAGCGATGGCCCGAAGGTTGTCTGCATTGAGGCGGAGGGCGAGTGCGAAGTCACCGCCGGTTCTATCAAGGCGGACAGCGAGGTTGAAATTCTTGACCCGAGTATGCATATTGCTTCTCTGGGAGCTGGCGCAAAGCTCTACATGGAAATTACGCTGGATAAAGGCCGTGGCTATGTTGCCGCCGAGCGGAACAAGCAGACGCTGCAGACGGCCATTGGCGTGATCCCGGTGGACAGCATCTATACGCCGGTATTAAAGGTCAACTATGCCGTGGAAAATACCCGTGTCGGCCAGATTACCGACTACGACAAACTGACAATCGAGGTATGGACTGACGGAACTATTTCCGCAAAAGAGGCCGTATCCCTCGCAGCCAAGGTCCTCAACGAGCATCTCAACCTGTTCGTTGACCTCTCCGATGAAGTCTATCGCACCGAGATTATGGTGGAGAAAGACGACAACGGCAAAGAGAAGGTCCTTGAGATGACCATTGAAGAACTTGACCTGTCTGTGCGTTCCTTCAACTGCCTCAAGCGCGCAGGCATCAACACGGTAGAAGACCTGATCAATAAATCTGAGGAAGACATGATGAAAGTGAGAAACCTCGGCAGGAAGAGTCTTGAAGAGGTGATCAGCAAGCTCAACTCCCTGGGCTTTAATCTGAGCAAGGAAGAGGAATAGCTTGCAAACAACCAGGTAAAGGAGTGAATTTCGATGCCAGGTACAAGGAAACTCGGCAGATCCTCTGATCATAGAAAGGCAATGCTGCGTGCCATGGTAACCTATCTGCTGGAAAAAGGCAAGATTGAGACCACTGTCACCAGAGCCAAAGAGGTTCGGTCTATGGCTGAGAAAATGATTACAACCGCGAAACAAGACAATCTCCACTCCAAACGTCAGGTCTATTCCTTCATCACGAAGGAAAGCGTGGCCAAAAAGGTGTTTGACGAGATTGCCCCCAACTATAAAGAGAAAAACGGCGGCTATACAAGAATTGTCAAGATTGGCCCCCGCCGCGGAGACGCTGCGGAGATGGCGATCATCGAATTGGTGTAATCATAGATCGTTTAAAGCGGCAGGAAGTAAAACTTCCTGCCGCTTTTTGCTGCCCACTTAACAGGACGGACAAAGCTTATAAAAGGCGATTCGCTAAAGAACTTGACAGCCTGAAACGATAGGAAACCCCAAAAGCCCTCCCCCAGGCCGGGGGAGGGCTTTTGAAAAGGTCTGAAAAATTTATTTCGAGCTTTATCCCGGCTTGCGGGCATATTTAAAGTGGATCTGTCCTGAGAAGGGGGAGAAGCTGATGTCGGTGACATCCTCGCCCATGGCGTAGCTGGAGGTCTGATAGTAGAGCGGTACGACCACACAGTCGTCCAATAAAACCTGCTCCGCCTGCGCGAAGGAGGAGGCTTTGGTGGTGATATCGGTGCTTTCCAAAGCGGCGTTCAGAGCCTCAGAAAAGGCTGTGCTGTTATATCCATAGTAATTACTTCCCGATTCAGCTAAAAAGTTGTTGAGCAGAGATTCAGGAGCATCATAGGTGGCTTTCAGAGGGATCAGGGCGATGTCAAAATCCCCACTTTCCACCTTGGCCATGACCTCATCCTGGGGCAGTGGCTCGATATTGATATAAGCGGACAGATTGGTCTGCCAATTGCCCTGCATTAAGCTGAGAGCCAGATGATGGGGATCGGAGTCAGGATAGATAATGGTGGTTTTCTCCAGCTTTTCCAACCCCAACTCCGCCAATCCCGTATTGAAAAACTGCTTGGCGGTTTCCGGATCATAGTCATACATAAGATCTTCACCGGCAACAGAGCGGTAGGAGCGGTCCAGCATGTTGACCGCCTCGGGCACCAGCGCCTGGGCATAGGACATATAGCTGGGCAGAATTTCAATATAAGACTGCCGGTCCATGGCGTAGGAGAGCCCTTTGCGGATGTTGGCGTTCTGGAAAACTTCGTTATTGCCGTTAAAAGCCAGCACCCAGACGGTGTCCTCAAAGCTGTCATAGGATAGCCCCTGCTCAGCCACGGTATCCAGCTCGTCGGCAGTGACGGGCATGGCGTCAATCTCACCGTCCAACAGGCGGTCCAGATCCAGCCCATCCTCCTGAATATAGAAGGCGATGCCGCCGGCAATGGTTTCCTTTTCGGAGACATATTCCGGGTTCCGCCGCATGGAAACATACTCGCCATGGGACCATTTACGGATGTAAAACGGCCCGTTGTAGAGCAGCATATCAGCGTCCAGTCCATAGCGCCCCTTGGTGGAGAGGAAAAACTCCTCATTGCAGGGCATGGCGGCGGAAGAAGCCATTAAGGTGGGGAAATAGGGGTTGGGATAGTCCAAAGTAATCTGTAAGGTGTGACTGTCCAAGGCTGTTACGCCCAATTCCTCCACCCCAGCGGCGCCCTGATAGATGGACTGGGCGTTTTTGATGCAGAAAAAGGAGCTGGCGTGTGGGGAGAGGGTGGCGGGATCCGCCAAACGTTGGAAGGCAAAGACAAAATCCTCAGCCGTCATCGGGGTACCGTCGGACCATTTGGCGTCCTGGCGCAGATAAAAGGTATAGATAAGGTCATCGTCGGAGACTTCGTAGCGCTCGGCCACGCCCTGGGCAATTTGATTGTCCTCATCCACAGTGAGCAGCCCTTCAAAGCTGTTTTGGATGACCAGCATGGATTCGTGATCGTTGGCAAGCTGGGGATCCAGGTTAATAGGCTCTGACGTAATATCGTAGCGGAGAATCTGCCCGTCCGTCCCGCTGTGGGAACAGCCTGTAAAAAACAGGGAGACAGCTAGAGCGGCCAGCAGAAAAGCGGTTATTTTTTTCAGCACAGTGATTCTTCTCCTATAAAAACATCGCCGGCAGCGATGGGAATTTCAGTGATTACGTTAAGTGTAGCATGGTTGCCATGGCGATTCAATAAAAACGAAAAAATTTCAAAGAATCTTAAAAATACCTGGGGAAATGGCCGCATATTTCAGTATATGCCAAGGAGAAAGCCGCAATTCGTTTATCAATAAACAAGGGAGGGCAATGCCCTCCCTTGAAGAATATCTTTGCGTGCCATGCCCACGCTACTGCGCCCCAAAATCGTGGAGGATAATTTCCTCCCCCGCAAGGGTGGCGGCAACATCAATGGCCCGCTGATTTTTGCTCCCCCGGAAAGGAGCGTCCAGGGTGCGAAGCTCCAGAAGAAAGGGGCCATCCATGAGCACATCGCATTGTTCCAGCAGTTTTCGGGCAAAGGGATCCTCCAATTGTAGAATCTGTTCATATGTATACCCAGAGTATATATAGAGATCCAGGCCAAGGGACTTGATTTTTGTGGCCAGCCGGTAAAGCGCTTCACATTGACAGAAGGGCTCCCCTCCGCTGAAGGTAACGCCCTGGAGCAGGGGATTTTTTTGTACCTCCGCCACCAATTTTTCCACATCGCAGTCAAAGCCGCCAGAAAAATCATGGGTTTGGGGGTTGTGGCAGCCGGGACAGTGATGGGGACAGCCCTGGACAAAGACGGTAAAACGCAGACCCGGACCATCCACAATGGATTCTTTGATCACCCCTGCCAGGCGCAGGGTGGTTTTTTCAGCCATAACTTTTCCTCCCAGGGGCAGTTGCCCTTCTTTCGCCGCAAAAGAGATGCCCCCAGCTGGGAGCATCTCTTTTTGAATTTATCTTAGATGCTGTAGTGCACTACAATGTCTCCATGGTGACGCCGTGTTTGACCCTGTCTTCTACCTCCGCCCGTTTGGCGTTGTTGAAGCGGTCCAACGTGCCCACCAGATAGCCGGTGATCCGGCGGATGCGCTCGAAGGCAGGACCGTCGGCCTCGGTGCGGTGGCAGTTGGGGCACTCGTCTCCGATGATACCGGTATAGCCGCAGACCGGATCCCGGTCCACCGGGTGGTTGATGGAACCGTAACCGATGCCGGATTCCTTCATGCAGCGGATGACCTGCTCAAAGGCCGCCAGGTTCTGGGTGGGATCCCCGTCCATCTCTACATAGCTGATGTGGCCGCCGTTGGTCAGATTATGATAGGGGGCCTCCAGCCGGATCTTATCGAAAGCGGAGATGGGGAAGTATACCGGAATATGGAAGGAGTTGGTGTAATATTCCCGGTCGGTGACGCCGGGAATGACGCCGTATTTCTTCCGGTCGATCTTGACAAAACGGCCGGAGAGGCCCTCCGCCGGTGTGGCGATGAGGGAGAAGTTGAGCCCGCTCTTTTTGGTCTCCTGATCCATCCGGGAACGCATATAGCCCACAATTTCCAGACCCAGATTCTGAGCCTCGGCAGATTCACCGTGATGCTTGCCGATGAGGCATTTCAGGCATTCCGCCAGGCCGATAAAGCCCAAGGTCAGGGTGCCGTGTTTGAGGACCTCCTCCACCGAGTCATCGGGGGAAAGCTTGTCGCTGTCCAGCCAGACGCCCTGTCCCATGAGGAAGGGGAAGTTGCGGACCTTTTTCTGGCACTGGAGCTTAAAGCGGTCATAGAGCTGATCGATGACCAGGTCGATTTTCCGGTCCAGATCCTCAAAGAAAATATCCAGGTTGCCGTGGGCCTTAATGGCCAACCGGGGCAGGTTGATGGAGGTGAAGCTCAGGTTGCCGCGGCCGGCGGTCACCTCCCGGCTCGGATCATAGGCATTGCCCATGACGCGGGTCCGGCAGCCCATATAGGCTACCTCTGTGTTGTGATCGCCCTCTTTATAATACTGCAGGTTAAAGGGGGCGTCCAGGAAGGAGAAGTTGGGGAACAGTCTTTTGGCGGATACTCGGCAGGCCAGCTTGAACAGGTCGTAGTTGGGATCCTCCGCGTTGTAGCTGACCCCTTCCTTTACCTTAAAGATGTGGATGGGGAAGATGGGGGTCTCCCCATTGCCCAATCCAGCCTCCTCGGCCAGCAGGATATTTTTGATGACCATCCGTCCCTCGGGGGAGGTGTCGGTGCCGTAGTTGATGGAGCTAAAGGGAATCTGAGCGCCTGCCCGGGAATGCATGGTGTTCAGGTTGTGAACCAATGCCTCCATGGCCTGATAGGTAGCCCGATCGGTCTCCTGAAGGGCATATTTCGCCGCAATTCCCTGGAGGCGGGAAGCGGTCTCCTCGTCGAAATGCTGGAGCAGATAGGCGTGTTCCGCCGCCTTATAGGTGGCGTTCTGGGCAAGGGAGGGGATCAACCCAGTTTCTTCTTTCAAGGCCTGGATCATTTGCTCGGTGAAGTCCTTGGCATCCTCCCGGCCGGTGAGCAGCTCGATGGCCTTTGCCATGTTGGCCTTGTAGGCGTGAAGGTAAGATTTTCTCACGCCGCCTGCCATAGCGTAATCAAAATTGGGGATACTCTGTCCGCCGTGCTGGTCATTCTGATTGGACTGGATGGCAATACAGGCCAAAGCGCTGTAGCTGTGGATGGAGTTTGGCTCCCGCAGAAATCCGTGGCCGGTGGAAAATCCCCCTTCAAAGAGCTTTTCCAGATCGATCTGACAGCAGGTGGTGGTCAGGGTCAGGAAGTCCAGATCGTGGATGTGGATATCCCCGTTTTCATGGGCCTGGGAATGCTTGGGATCCAGGATGAACATCTTATAAAACTGCTTGGCGCCCTCAGAGCCATATTTGAGCATGGTGCCCATGGCGGTATCGCCGTCGATATTGGCGTTTTCCCGCTTAATGTCGTTGTCCTTAGCCGATTGGAAGGTCAAATCCTCATAGGTCTTCATCAGCCGGGTATTCATCTCCCGTACCCGGGTGCGCTCGGAGCGATAGAGGATAAACTCCTTGGCGGTGCGGGCATGTCCGGTTTCCACCAGGATTTTTTCCACTGCGTCCTGGATTTCTTCCACGCTGGGGGTATGATTTCCCAGCTCATTTTCGATATAATCCACCACCTGGGAGGCAAGAGAAAACGCGGTATCATAGTCGTGTCCGCCGGTGGCCTGGGCGGCTTTAAAGATAGCGTTGGCGATTTTTTCGATGTTGAAGGCCACTTCCCGGCCATCCCGCTTGATGATTTTTGTGAGCATGATCGTTTCCTCCCATATATTCAAATACTATATATTGTGTTTATAAAAATGACAATACCAATTGTATAGTATGCATATGGAAAAGTCAAGGGCAAAGGGGAGGAAAATAGCGACAATGATTCACGATTTTTCCCTCTTATTTTTGTCGTATGGGCAATTTTGCACAATAAATATCCCCCTCCTTCCGCGCTTATACGGCAGGAGGGGGATATTTCCAGAGTACTGTTACACCCGGTAGATCAAATCGGTGTAGGTGGGCAGCGGCCAAGCGTCCTCTGCCACCATGGTTTCCACCCGGTCACAGCATTCCCGAAGCTGATTCATAGCGGGAATGACCATGTCACAGTAATAGCGGGCGGTTTGATACAGGCTCCTTTCCTCCCCAGCGTTGGCGTTGAGCTCCTCTAGGGCGGAGATACCGGCCTTTATCTTGCCGATAAGGGAGGAAAGATCCCGGACAATATCAGAGACAGGGGCCGGCATTCCTCCGGCCTCCTTGATGAGGGAGGCGTCCTTGGCCATTTCGGCGGCAAAGCGGATGCAGGCGGGCAGGATGGAGCGCCGTGCCATATCCACCATGGTGGCGGCCTCAATGGAGAGGACATGGATATAGTTTTCCAGCATGATGTCGTGGCGGGAGAAGCATTCGGCCCGGCTAAAGATATGATGGCGCTCAAACAAGGCCACATTCTTGTCCGAGATCAAAGCGGGGATGGCGTCGCAGGTGGTGTTTAAGACGGGAAGCCCCCGTTTTTTGGCCCGCTCCACCCATTCCTCGGTGTAGTTGTTGCCGTTGTAGATGATGCGGCTGTGATCCGCTACCACGTCGTGGACGATACGGCGGACCTCTTCATGGATGTCAGAGGCGCTTTGCAGCCGCTGGGCATACCGATCCAAGACATCCGCTACGGCGGTATTTAAAAAGATATTGGCGTAGGCGATGGACTGGGAAGCCCCCACCATACGGAATTCAAATTTGTTGCCGGTGAAGGCAAAGGGGGAGGTGCGGTTGCGGTCGGAATCGTCCTGGGGCAGATCAGGCAGGGCGGCAGCGGCGGTGTGAAGCACCAGCCGGGACACCGTATCCGGATTGACGCCGGAGGCGATGGACTGGAGCATGGTGGTCAGCTGTTCCCCTAAAAAGACAGAGACAATGGCGGGCGGAGCCTCAAAGCCGCCCAAACGATGGTCGTTGCCGGCGCTGGCGGCAGAAAGACGGAGCAGATCCCCGTATTCATCCACAGCCTCCAGCACAGCGCTGAGAAAGACCAGGAACACATCGTTCTCCCCCGGGTTTTTACCAGGGCTCAGCAGATTTTTCCCTGTGTCGGTGGAAAGTGACCAGTTGTTGTGCTTACCGGAACCGTTGATATAGTGGAAGGGCTTTTCATGGAGCAGGCAGGCCAGGCCATTTTTCTTGGCCACAGTTTTGCAGGTCTCCATGATGAGCTGGTTGTGATCGCAGGCTACGTTGGCGGATTCAAAAACAGGGGCCAGCTCGTGCTGGGCAGGGGCCACCTCGTTGTGCTTGGTCTTGCTGGTGACGCCCAAACTCCACAGCTCTTCATCCAGGTCATGCATGAATTTGCTCACCCGAAGCCGGATCCGGCCAAAATAGTGGTCGTCCAGCTCCTGGCCCTTGGGAGGACGGGCGCCGAAAAGGGTCCGGCCGCAGAGCTTCAGATCCAGCCGCCGCTCGTAAAGAGCCCGGTCGATGAGGAAGTACTCCTGCTCCGCGCCCACAGTAGCCATGACCCGTTTGACGTCGCTGACACCCAGCAGCCGCAGGACGGCGATGGCCTTGTCGCTGACCACATCCATAGATTGAAGCAGGGGGGTTTTGGTATCCAGCGCCTCGCCGGTGTAGGAACAGAAGGCGGTGGGGATATAAAGGGTACCGTCCTTGACAAAAGCGGGGGAGGTGGGATCCCAAGCGGTGTAGCCCCGGGCCTCAAAGGTGGCCCGCAGCCCACCAGAGGGGAAGGAAGAAGCGTCCGGTTCGCCCTTGACCAGGCTTTTTCCCGAAAACTCCAGGATGACCCGGCCGTCGTCGGTGGGGGTGAGGAAGGCGTCATGTTTGCCCGCGGTGATGTTGGTCATAGGCTGGAACCAGTGGGTATAATGGGTGGCACCCATCTCCACCGCCCAGTCCTTCATAGCGCCGGCCACCACATGGGCCACGTTCTCATCCAGAGGGGTGCCCTCTTTCCGGGTGCGCTTCAGGCTTTCATAGACGCTTTTGGGCAGACGGGCCCGCATGACGGCGTCGTCAAACACCTTACATCCAAAGATTTTTGTTACATTCATCCGTTGATTCCTCCCGAAGTGGTAGATCTGCCAGATCGTACTAGAGAAGCTTTCACCGCCTGCGAAAAGAGCGGCTTGAGCCTTTGATGCTTGTCCCCGGCATTGCGCGGCCGGAGGGATATTTTCCAGCCTGGGGCAGGGTGACGCCAGGCTTTTTCGCTGTTTTGTTAGAGCAGATGGATGCCGTTGGCCTCACAGGTGTCAATCATTTCCTCCGACCAGACAGAGGCCTGAACCTCACCAATGTGGGCCTTTTGCAGCAAGAGCATACAGATCCTAGACTGGCCGATGCCGCCGCCCATGGTCAGGGGCAATTCCCCTGCCAGCAGCCTCTTGTGGAAATCCAGGTTCCGCCGTTCCTCGCAGCCGGCCTCTTTGAGCTGGGCGCTGAGGCTCTTCTCGTCTACCCGGATGCCCATAGAGGAAATCTCCACCGCCCGGTTGAGAACAGGATACCAGACCAGAATGTCCCCGTTGAGCCGCCAATCGTCGTAGTCGGGTGCCCGGCCATCATGAGGCTTGCCGTCCCGGAGTTTGCAGCCGATCTGGGTGACAAAAACAATCCCCTTCTCCTTGGCAATCCGGTCCTCCCGTTCATGGGGTGTCAGGCCGGGATACCGGTCCGCCAGCTCCTGGGAGGAGATGAAATAGACATCGCTGTCAATGAGGTGATCCAGGACCGGGTACTGGAGGGAAAGGACGCTCTGGGTTTTCCGCAGGGCGGAGACAATGGAAAGCACCGTCTCCCGCAGATAGTCCAGATTCCGGTGATCCCGGTCGATGACCTTTTCCCAGTCCCACTGGTCCACATAGACCGAGTGGAGATTGTCCAGGTCCTCATCCCGCCGGATGGCGTTCATGTCGGCATAAAGCCCTGTTCCCGGCGCAAAGCCATAACGGCGCAGGGCCATCCTCTTCCATTTGGCCAGGGAGTGGACAATCTGCACATCGGCGCCCAGTTCCCGGATGTCAAACTGTACCGGCCGCTCTACCCCGTTGAGGTCGTCGTTGAGCCCGGTTTCGGGCCGGACAAAGAGTGGCGCCGAAACCCGGGTCAAAGAGAGGGCATCGGCCAGCTCCCGTTCAAAGGTATCCTTGACCAGCTTGATGGCCACTTCCGTCTCCAGTATATCCAATTTATTCAGATAGGTGTCAGGCAAAATCAGGTTTTTTACAGACATAGTTTTCCCCCTATGATTTCAGTTGCAACCGCCATATTAACTAATTAATATTATCATTATTTGGCCGAAATTACAAGGACCGGCCCGGTGTCCGCCCCCTTCTTTTTTAGAGAAAATGGGGGAAAACTAGTTGCGAAAAATAGTAACATCTATTACAATAGGAACAAAGCGTTTTTGTCTTGAGAAAGGGGGCGGAGCATTTGCCGGAACGGGTCAAATGGATGGGGCTTGGCTATAATCTGCCGGTCAATCCGTCAAAGAACCGGGTTTATGTCTGGCGCAAGCTTAAGGAGATGGGCGCCGACTATTTTAAGCAGGGGGTGGCCATCCTGCCCAAGAATCCGGTGAATCTCCGCGCTTTTGGGAGGCTGGCCGATAAGATCCGGGATCTGGGCGGAGAGGCCACCCTCATCGAGATACAGTTTGTGGATGAGCGGGACGAGCTGCGGCAGATCGCCCGGTTCAAAGAGGCTCGGCGGCGGGAATACGATGAGATTATCACCGAAACCCACAAACTGCTGGGGACCTTGCAGCGGGGAGGCCGCTCCCAGATGACGCCAGAACAGGCGGATCAGCTGAAAAAGCTCATCAAACGCTATGAGCGGGTCCGGGCCCGGGACTTTTTCGGATTGGGTTCCGGCGGCGTCATTGAAGGGGATATGCGCCAGATTGCGGAGCTATTGCGCTCCTCTATGGACAGTTTTTCCGCGGGGCTCCGCCGGCTGCTGGACAAATGGATGGGATAGGCCCTGACTGGCCTTCTCAATAGAAAGGGGATCCTTCTGTGGCAAATCACGGCTTTGGAATCATGCCGGTAACGCCGGGAAAGGAGCGGTATGACACCTATGATCCGGAAAAATACGGCTGTATTTTTCTGGACGATGATGACCTTTCCCCTCTGCTGCCGGAGTTTGAACATATCCCTTGTTATTGGCATACCCGCCTTCGCCCGGAATACAACCTGGACTACTGCGGGATCACCCTGATCCCTCCCTCCTCTGCCTCTCTCTTTGCTGAAGTCTGGAGACGGCAGGACGGCAGACAATTTGAACCTGTCCTTGCCCTCTTTGAGCGGGGGATCCGGGAAGAGAAATTTATCATCCACTATGGATTATAAACTTCCACCGATAGAAAAAAACCATGAAATGCCAAGGCTTGCCCCAAAGGGCAGGCCTTTTTTGAAAGCACAGGTTTTTTTCTGGAAGGGGGCGGGGAGATTGATATTTTCTTTGCATAAAAGTATAATAATAAGATGTATATGACGCCGTTTTCCCTGGGATCATCGGGGAAGAAAAACAAACGGCGGCAAGGGCCCGCAGGGAACCCCTCACCAGGAGGCTTTTTCCTAAGCGGCGCCGGGAAGGATGCATATGGACAGCAGAGTCGCACAGTTTTTTGAGCAGATCCGGGGCAAGGACGTCACCTTTATCGGGTTGGGAGTCAGCCACCGGCTTTTGGTTTCCCTCTTTGCCCAGAAGGGGGCCCATGTCACCATCCGGGACCGTCGGACCCGGGAACAGATGGGGGAGGATTATGACGCCCTCCGGGCCCAGGGAATTGACTTTATCCTGGGGGAAAATTATCTTGACCACCTGGATGGGGATATGATCTTCCGCACTCCGGGGATGTATTTTTATAACGAGGCCCTTCAAAAAGCCAGGAAGGAGGGCAAGGTGGTCACCAGCGAGATGGAGGTCTTTTTTGATCTTTGTCCCTGCCGGCTGATCGCGGTTACCGGCTCCGACGGCAAGACCACCACCACCACCCTCATTGGGGAGCTTTTGAAGGCGCAGGGGAAACGGGTCCACATCGGTGGAAACATCGGCCGGCCATTGCTTGCCCATATTGAGGAGATGGAGCCGGAGGACTACGCCGTGGTAGAGCTTTCCAGCTTCCAGCTGCTCTCCATGCGGGAAAGCCCGGATGTGGCGGTGGTGACCAACATCGCCCCCAACCATCTGGACGTCCATGGCACCATGGAAGAATACATCGGGGCCAAGCGGAACATCCTGCTGCATCAGAACGCCTTTTCCGCCGCCGTACTGGGGGCGGACAGCGAGACGGCCATGTCTCTGGCCCCCGATGTGCGTGGAAAACTTCTCACCTTTTCTATCCACGGCCTGGTGGAGCGGGGCGCTTATATGGATGAAAACGGGGATATTTTCTTTGCGGACAACGGCAATGTCATCAAGGTCATGAACCGGGATAAAATCAAAATCCCGGGGGATCACAATGTCCTCAACTACCTGGCGGCGATCTGCGCCACCTGGGGCCTGGTGGAGATGGAAAACATCCTCCACACAGCGGAAACCTTCGGAGGGGTGGAGCACCGCATTGAGCTGGTGCGCACTCTAGATGGGGTGCGTTGGTATAACGACTCCATTGCCACCAGCCCCACCCGGACCATCGCGGGGCTCAACGCTTTTGACCAAAAGGTAATCCTTCTGGCCGGCGGCTATGACAAGAAGATCCCTTTCCTGCCCCTGGCGCCTAAGATTATTGAAAAGGTGAAAGCCCTCATCCTGATGGGGGTGACAGCGGATAAGATCGAGGATACGGTCCGAGGCTTTTCCGGTTACGATGAAAAGAAGCTGCCCATCTACCGGGTGGGCTCAATGGAGGAAGCGGTAAACAAGGCCCGTGCAATCGCGGGAGAAGGGGACATTGTCACCCTGTCCCCGGCCTGTGCCAGCTTTGATATGTATCCCAACTTTGAGGCCCGGGGAGAACACTTCAAGTCCCTGGTCCATGGGCTTTGATCCAAAGGAGGAAACAGTTTGGATATCAAAAAATTGACCCTGACCCTGGCCTCCCGTTACGGCGTCAGCGGGGAGGAACAGGGAGCCGCTCAGGTGGCGGCGGATTATCTGAAAAAATGGGGCCCGGTACATTCCGATGCCTTGGGCAATCTCATCTGCGCCCTCCATCCCGTCCCGGAGAGCGGGGAGCATGTCATGCTCTGCGCCCATATGGATGAGATCGGGATGATTGTCACCGCCATCGAGGATACCGGATTTCTCAAGGTGGCGGCGGTAGGCGGTGTGGACCGCAGGACCCTGCTGGCCTCCCCGGTGAAGGTGCTGGCCAAAGAAAAGCTGGATGGGGTCGTCTGCTCCATCCCTCCCCATCTCCAGCGGGGAGAGGAGAGCAAAAAGGTGCCGCAGATGGACGAAATAGCTATAGATGTAGGCCTTGACGGGGAGACTGCCCGGGAAAAAATCCCCTTGGGAACCCGGGTCGTTGTCTGCCACGAGGGGGCTGCCATGGGAGAGCATCGGATCAGCTCCAAGGCCCTGGATAACCGGGCCGGCTGCGCCGCGGTTCTCTATGCGGCGGAGCTTCTCAAGGACGCGCCTCTTTCCTGCGGGGTTAGCGTGGTCCTCAGCACCCGGGAAGAGCTTTCTTGCAATGGGGCGAAGACCAGCGCCTTTGGCCTAAGCCCCACCCAGGCCATTGCGGTGGATGTGAGCTTTGCCTACACCGAAGACGCCCCCCGGCACAAATGCGGGGAGCTGGCCAAAGGCCCGATGATCGGCGTCTCCCCGGTGCTCTCCAAAAAGCTGAGCGCCGCTCTGACCGAGACTGCCAAAAGACATGAAATCCCCTACCAAACCGAGGTGATGCCGGGGGCTACCTCCACCGACGCCGATGCCATTACCCTGGCGGGAGCCGGGGTGCCCTGCGGGCTCCTCTCCATCCCCCTGCGGTATATGCACACCCCCACCGAGCTCATTGACCTGCGGGATGTGGAAAACTGTGGGCGGCTGATGGCGGCCTATGTGAAAGATACCTTTGGCGTAGCGGGAAAGGCGGTGGAATAAATGGACAGACTCATGGAAACCATCAAAGATTTGAGCCTTCTTTCCGGCGTCAGCGGGGATGAAGGCCGGGTGCGGGAATATATCCAGAAACGGCTGGCGGGTCATTGCCAGATGCGGGTGGACGCCTTGGGCAATCTCATCTGCGAGAAACAGGGAGCAAAGCGGGCTCCCCACCGCCTGATGGTAGAGGCCCACATGGATGAAGTGGGCTTTCTCGTCACCGGCATCACCGAGACAGGGATGCTCCGCTTTGACGAGGTAGGGGGCATTGATCCCCGGGTGGTGATCGGAAAACCGGTCCGGGTAGGGCCGGAAGGCGTCCGGGGGATCATCGGCACCAAGGCCATGCATATGCAGTCGGCCAAGGAGCGGGACGAAACGGTGCCTCTGGATAAACTTTATATCGACATCGGCGCGGACACCAAGGAAGAGGCGGAAAAGCTGGTTTCCTTGGGGGATAGCGTGGTATGGGAAAGCGCTTTTACCCCCTTTGGAGACGGCTTTCTCAAGGCCAGAGCCCTGGATGACCGGGCGGGCTGCGCGATTTTAATGGATATGATCCAGGGAGAAATCCCTTATGATACCACCTTTGTCTTCACCACCCAGGAAGAGGTGGGAACCCGTGGGGCTCAGACAGCGGCCTTTGGGGTGGATCCCCAGTTTGCCATTGTGCTGGAAACCACCACGGCGGCGGACATCGCCGGGGTGGAGGAAATAAATCAGGTCTGCCGGCTGGGCAAGGGCCCGGTGATCTCGGTCATGGACCGGGGCGCCATCTATGACAAGGGGCTGGTCAACTTGGCCATAGCCACAGCCCAGAGCCGGGGAATCCCGGCCCAGATCAAGGAGGGGGTCTACGGCGGCAACGACGCTCGGTCGGTACACACGGCCCGGGCCGGAGTGCGGACCTTGGCTATCTCCATGCCCTGCCGGTACCTTCATTCCCCCTCCTGTGTCCTCAAGACCCAGGACATCACCGCCACGCGGGATCTGACCGCCGCTCTGCTGGCCTCCATTTGGGAGGAGAGCGCCCGGTGATCCGGCTCCTAGAAGGGGGCGGCCGGGAGATTCCCCTCCAAAGTCCCCTGTCCCTCCTCTGTGCCCTGGATTTCGCGGCCTATGAGAACCGGTATCCCTTCTCCCAGGTGTGGGAATGGAAAAACCAAGGGATGACGGAGGGATGTCTTTGCCTCTTTTATAGCGAAGCCACGGCTTGGGCCGGGGAGGAGACCGGGGCTGCAGAGATAGCGGAGTATCTCTCCGCCCTTTCCTGGGACAGCCTTCTTTGCACCGGGGAGATTGCCCGCCATTTGCAGGACATACCGGGGCGGAGGAAGCCCATCTGGGCCCTGGGGGCCAGAGATCTTCCTGGCAGGAAGGAGGAAAGGGCGGTACACCCCTCCGAAGCGGAAGCTTATGAGCTGCTTTCTATGAGCGTCCGGGGAACACTGCCCTCTTTTGACGGATGGTACTGCGACCGGAACCATCGGGCCCGGCGAGGGCTGATGGAGACCTGGGGAATCCGGGATAGCCGAGGCCTAGCCGCCACCCTGACGGCGTCGGGTTTGGATGGGCAGCTATATCTATCTGACATCGCCACCCGGTCGGACTGCCGGGGACAGGGCTATTTCCGGCGGCTTTTGGGCCATGTGTCCGCCCAGTATCCGGGAAGGATGCTGCGGCTGTTGACCCGGGAAGAGAATGCCTGCCGCATCTATCAGCGGGCGGGCTTTGTCATCGAAAAGGAGAATATTGTTACCATACATAAGGAGACAAATCATGCAGCAGGAATTTTTTAAAATCGCGCCTGCCTTAGAGGAAAAGGCAAAACAGGCGGAGGAAATGTGCTGGGAACCCTTCCGGCGGATTGAGGAAATCTGTGAATACAATCAGCTGAAGGTCCTTTCTGCCTTTATCAAAAACAATGTGTCTGAATATCATCTCCACGGCACCACTGGCTATGGCTACGACGACCGAGGCCGGGATACCCTGGACGCGGTATTTGCCCAGGCGATGGGCTGTGAGGATGCCCTGGTGCGCCATACCTTTGTCTCCGGCACCCATGCCCTGGTGACCGCCTTGTTTGGGGTGCTGCGGACGGGGGATACCATGGTGTCCCTCACCGGCCGGCCCTATGATACATTAGAAGAAGCCATCGGCCTGCGAGGGGAGAACAACGGCTCCCTCAAAGAATTTGGCGTCCACTACCGGGAGGTTCCCATGGCAGGGGAGGCGCCGGATTATGAGAAGATACCGGAGGCCTGCGTAGGGGCCAAGGTTGCCTATATCCAGCGGTCCCGGGGCTATTCCCTCCGGCCCTCCCTCAGCGTGGCGGAGGTGGGAAGAATGGCCAAGCTGGCCCGGGAAAAGAATCCGGACATTGTGGTGATGGTGGATAACTGCTATGGGGAATTTGTAGAGGAACAGGAGCCTACCCAGGTGGGGGCGGATTTGATCATCGGCTCCCTGATTAAGAATCCGGGAGGCGGCCTTGCCCGCACCGGCGGTTACATTGCCGGCAAAGCCAAATGGGTGGAGCAGTGCGCCTACCGTCTCACAGCCCCTGGCATGGGCAAGGAGGTGGGCTGTACGTTAGAGCAGAATCGAGAGCTCTTTATGGGGCTTTTTTACGCCCCTACGACCACAGCCAACGCCCTGAAAACCGCTGTCTTTGCCTCCGCTCTTTTTGAGCTGCTGGGCTTTGGGGTGACGCCTCGCTTTGACGAGCTCAGAGCGGATATTATCCAAGCGGTACAGCTGGGAAATCCTGAAGGCCTGATCGCTTTCTGCCAGGGCATCCAGAAGGGAGCGGCAGTAGACGCCTACGTGGCTCCTGAGCCCTGGGATATGCCAGGCTATGACAGCCAGGTGATCATGGCGGCCGGGGCCTTTACCATGGGCGCCTCTATCGAACTTTCCGCTGACGCGCCGTTGCGGGAACCCTATGCCGCCTGGATGCAGGGAGGTCTGATCTATCCCGCGGCGAAGATGGGGGTCATGCTGGCAGCTCAGTCCATGCTGGAAAAAGGGCTGCTGCCAGAGATCTCTCATTGACAGACAGATATTTCTATGCTAAAATAGTCTTTACGAAACGTGGCCTATCCTCAAAGAAAGGTCACGGATTCTGCGGGCGTGGCGGAATGGCAGACGCGCTGGTCTTAGGAGCCAGTACTTCGGTGTGTGGGTTCAAGTCCCACCGCCCGCACCAAAAAAAACCGCCCAGGAAAGCCATTCCTGGGCGGTCTATTTTTGTTTTACCACACTTGGTACCGCACTCATCCTTTTTCCCGACGCTTAAGAAGCTCCAAGAATAATGAGTTGACCCGGATTGCTACCCGGTTTTGCTCTCCGTCCAATTCGTGGCCGTATGTACCAAAGGTATCCATATTTCGAGAGTGGCCCACCAAAGCCTTCACCTCTCCTTCCGGTAGATTCTTTACCACTGAAACAAAGGTATGCCGCAGTTCGTAAGGCGAGACATAAGAGATATCGTTTGCGTCGCAGAACACAATCCAACGCTTGCGATAATAACTTTCAGACCGCAGCCCAAACACCGTGCCATCTCCCGGCAAATCGCGAAGCTGGGAGGTCAGCTCCGCTTCGGCTAAGGGAGACAGGACAACTGAGCGAATAGCGTTTTCGTTCTTTCCTCTTGTTTCCTCTCCTTCGTTATTAATAGAACGCCGAATGATCACCTTACCGGGCTGGCAGTCCTCTGGATGAAGGCCGCACAATTCGCCGGGCCGCACACCTGTTAAAACTTGAAAGCGGTAAGCATGGATAAATGGGTCTTTGACGCGCTTTCCACGGAATAGGGTGGTATCGGTGGAAAAAAGCTTGATAAGGCTGTCCGGCTGTAAAATGCTTTTTCCTTTATAGCGGGAACCTTTGGGTATCTCCCAATCCTCCGAGTTGAGCAAGACTACCCTCCGCTTACGGCAGAATTTAGCGAAGGCCGCCAGGGTAGCCCGGATATTCATTAGGGTCTTGCGGGATAGTTCCACCGTCTTTCCGTCTTTACCGGTGCGGCGAAAAGCGCTGTCAATGACCTTTTGACAATCCAGGTCGGTCAGGTGGCAAGCCTTCTTTCGTCCCATAACCGGACGGATAAAGTGTTCCACATGGTAGGACTCTTTGCGGTAATTACTTTTGGATGTGGTAGCCTTGACACGTTCCAAATATTCGTCAAGCAGGGCATTGGTGCGGACAGAGAAGGATATAATGTCGCTCTCCAGCCAAGCATCCGCTTTGCGGTTTGCTTCTCTCTGGCCGTTGCGCCCTGGTGTGGAGCAGTAGAATGACTTCCGCACACCATCCTTTTGGACATCGATTCTCCACATTTTCTTTGACTCGATCCACCTTGCGGTGTTAACTCTACGCATGAAAAAACCTCCTTTGAGCGCACTTTACAAAGCCCACCCAAATGAGAGGTATAATACAGGTGTTCAGGCTGTCTTATCCTCTTTGGGTAAGCTTCCTATATCCCGTCTCGGTGTTCCGGCACTGAGGCGGGATTTTTTATTGATGATTGATTGCGTTAATCTTTTTAAGATTGGCAAAGCCTACAAACGACAGAATCATCTGCACAATGACAAAGAATGCATAGATGAACATGAAGACCATAGAAACAGCATAGAGGATGCCGCCTACCAAGGCAAAAGCTCTGTTATTGAGCGCCCAGCCAAGAATATTAAAGATAGCGGCGACACCAACACACACCATATGGGGCATCACCATGGCAGTGGCTAAGCCTGAACTAATAGCTTCAATAGACCCTGTGGTAGCGACATTAATCCCGGTAAAATATACAACGAGATAGATGGCGTAGGCAATGCCGAGAATGGCGGAAATCAGAAGACAAACGCTTCTCTTTTTCTTCTTTGCCATCATAGGAGCTTTGACCGCAGTCTGTACCGGTCCGTTATCAAAGGACGGAGAAAACGAGACATAGCCGCAATTTGGACAGCGCTCTTCGTTGTGCTCGAATCCACACACACTACACTTCATAAAAATCCCCCCCTACCGACACAGCGAGGATAATGCTACATAAAATGGAAAGATTGTGTTGAATTTTGTCGGTATTTCTAATATAATATATTTTGATAGGAGAACCAACCTATACTCCCTATCTTAAAGCCGTCTCGGTGTTGTAGCACTGAGGCGGTTTTTTATTGGCTGGATTTTTGCATCATGGAATCAATTGCTTGTAAAAGTGTCTCTGTGTTTAACTTGGTCAATCGGTATGTAGCTGAATCTTTTTTTACTTCACTTGATAAAATTGATATTTCTACGGTAGGAGCCCATTCATTTGTGGTCTTAAGATTTATTGACATTTTCGTAATGGTTTCTTTGGTTCCACGCCCCATGAGACCGCCAACAACCAGACCTGCCCCTCCAAACAGAATGCCTCCGGCAATAGCACCTCCAACACCACTTTTAGAGATGGTATTGCCGTCCTGAAATACTTCATAATCTAAGATTTCATCAAAGCTAAAGATATAAGCCTTTTGCGACTTTAACAATTTCTTAGGCGCGACAGCAAATAATCTGTTTATGTAGTCAATATGAAGTAGATAAGGAAACTCCCGGGGAGAAAATATCTGGTACAGTCTTTTGTTTCCAATCGCTTCTTCCATATTACGCTTGATATCACTAGAAGTAAATCGTTGAGGAAAAACAACATATTGAGTACACTGATCCCAACATTTTCTGCACATCTTACCGTCTGCAAGTACAATGCTAGTTAGTGCCGGCAATTTTCCACCGCAAATGACACATCCATCTTTTTTACCCAATGCCCCCATAAGTAAATCCTCCTTTTTATAACCCTCGACACAATCCTACGGCCAGACCTTCTATAGCTACTTCGCTTATTTCTTCTTTGCGCAAGATAATCGATGTGTATGCAGGATTCTCTGGCCGCAATTCGATGTAGTCCTTATGAATGTATACCCGCTTGAGAGTGGCTTCGTCACCAATGCGAACGGCGGCTATCTGTCCATTTTCAATTTGGACGCCCTTCTTAATGGCAACCAAATCACCATCGCAAATGGTGGGTTCCATACTATCTCCTTTGCATATTAAAGCAAATGTGGCATGCCACATAGCGGGAGCAGAAACATAACCTTCTAGGTTTTCTTTTGCGGTGATCGGTTCCCCACAAGCGATACGGCCCACAAGCGGGATTTCCGCCATATCAGGCAATGGATCAAATCCAGATGGAATGGGTGTTTCGCTACCTTGTTCCCATCCACAGATCCAAGCAGGAGAAACATCAAGTGCGTTTGCAATAGCCTCGATTTTATCGGATGGAATGTTGGACACTACTCCGCTTTCGTACTTATAGATTGTCTGTTTCGACTCTCCAATCATGTCTGCTAATGCGGTTTGCGTAATTCCAAGTTGCTCCCTGCGCATTTTAATGCGTTCTCCTTTTTTCAATCCACCACCCCCTATGTGTTTGTTTGATTATAGTATAACACAAATAAGTTACAAGTCAACACAAAAATATCTTGACAAGTTACTGCGATCTGGCTATAATGGTAGTAGCTTAAGAAGTTACGGAGGTGATATAATGATTCAGGTTGACAAGCTGAGGGGGATCATTGCTGAACGTGCCATGTCTCAATGCGACGTCGCAAAAGCCATCGGAATTTCCCCAAAAACATTCTATGAAAAAATGAAAAAAGGTGTATTTGGGAGTGACGAGATCGATGCAATGATTTCAGTATTGGACATAGATAACCCGGCAGAAATTTTTTTTACCCGATAGTAACTTTTTAAGTCACCAGCTTATCGCCAATCAAGAAAGGAGGCGAAAAAAGATGGAAAGCACAAAACAAAAGCGCCCGCAACAGGCAAAAGAAAGCGGGCGCAAGAGAAGATACATTATGCAGTTTGGTTTTCCAAGGCGGAGAGCCTTGCCTGAAGATCGTTGATCTGCTGCTGAAGGAGATCGGTTTTTCGCTCTAATTCCCACTGCTTTTCATGGGTAAGCTTGTAACCGTCAAACAATGCTTCAATACGTTTCGATACTTCATTTTCAATTTTAAGATTGATCCGGGTTTCGGACTCTTTAACCTCATTTTTCACATCCTGAATAGCCTGGAAAAGGATTTGAAACTGTTCAAGCATTTCTTTATCCATCGCGACAACCTCCTTGGAACTACAGTATAACATGGATAAGACGGTGGTTCAAGCGAGATTCCACCAATACCAATAAAAGAAAGGAGACGACAATATGAGCCGAGTCATATATACAGAAACATCTGTGTTTCCAAAGTACCGAGCATTAGGAGAACGCATCAGGCAGGAAGACTACACACAGGCGGAGCTTGCTAAAGAAATGGGAAAAAGCGGCGCTTACATCAGCTTAAGAATGCGTGGAAAGGTGGACTGGAGCCTGAGCGACATGCAGACCATCTGCAAGATACTGGGCATCACAGGAAACGAGGTGCTAAAGTATTTCCCGATTGTATAAGGAGGCGAAACGACATCAAAGCAAAATCAGTTAGACTTCTAACAACAGCCACAGTAACAGCGGTGATCCTAGGACTTTCAAGTTTCGCGGCATGTCCAACAGCACCCCAGCAAACAGCACCCCAAAAGCCGCAGAGCGTTGTGAATCTTCCCGTCTCTGTGGCTCTGTATGAGCCGATTGTGGACGAGCCTGTCTACTATGACGTGCCGTTGGAACACCCCTTGCAAGACCACCTGTTTGATCTGTGCGAGGAATACGGCGTGCCGGTAGAGATGGCGCTGGCGGTGATGGAACAGGAGTCCCGCTTCCAGTCAGACGTAGTCAGCGAGGGAGGAGATCAGGGACTTTTCCAGATCAATCCCGTGAACAATAACTGGCTCCAGGAGACCCTGGGACTTGACGACATCATGGAGCCCGCGCAGAACATAGAGGCGGGTGTCTACATGCTGAGCCTGTTCGACTATGAGGATCCGCACAAGCGGCTGATGGCTTACAATTGCGGGATAGGACGAGCCAAAGAACTATGGGAGGGTGGAGTCACCAGGACAAGCTACAGCGAAGAGGTGACAGAGAGGAT